>JAGVTM010000588.1 GCA_019136785.1 Chloroflexota bacterium
CCGGGCACGCCCAACTGTTTGATGCGGGCGCCAGTAGCCAGAATGACGCAGCGCCCTTCGAAATCCATGCCCGTCTCGGTGGTAACGGTGAAGAAATCCTCGCGCCGCTGTACGGAAATGACGCGCTCCAGGCGGCGGGCATAAGCCAGGCGATCTAATTCTTGCCAGAACTGTTCCACCACATCGCTGCCGCGGATGACTTCGCGGGTGTCCTGGTAAGGAAGCTCTAACTGGTAGTTGATTTTGCCGCCTAAGTCCTGGCTGATAACCAGAACGTCCAGACGTTTGCGCAAGGCGTAGAGCGCGGCGGTAATGCCGGCAGGCCCACCACCTATGACAATGACATCGTACATGGTTTAGCTCCTTCGAAAACAGTGGTGAGTGCCGAGTGGTCAGTGGTCAGTGGATGACCCGTCCACATAGCAAATCTGCGCCATCTGCTTAATCTGTGAAATCTGTGATGATATTTTCATTTGTGATGGCGCGCCGCGGCCCATGTTGTCTCCTTTGAAAATAGTGATGAGTGGCGAGTGACCAGTGATGAGTGGCGAGTGACCAGTGGTCAGTGGTCGGAAAATGCGCGCCATTCGTGAAATCTGGGTAATCTGCGAAATCCTGATTATTTTTATCCATAGCCGCCCACCCGATTTTGGAAAATCGGGTTACAACGGCTGTCAGAATTGGGGGATTTTATCCAGCTTCCGCGCGGCGTCAGCTTGCCGTCGCGCCAGATGGCGCGGGCTTAACCCAATTCTAAGCGACGGGGCAAAGGCGCCTGTCCGCGTTCAGGGCACAGAATACATAATAAATCAGCAGAAATTGTGAACGAAATGTTTAGATATTGTTAGGCGCCTGCGAAACTGGCGGACAGGTCGCCGCGCACGACGAGGAACTTTGCAAATTGTGTAAAGGTTAGTGCTATAATAAAAAACTCGGTTTCTCTTAGAAACCGAGTTTTTGGGCAGTTGGGCAGTACAGGACAGTGGAGACCATTATGAGCGTTACGTTGGTTTTGCGTACTCAGGATGACCAGATCAGCGCGCGGCACGAAGGGAACGTGCTGGCGACGACGGCGGTGGGCAGCCTGCCCACGGTGGCGCTGGCGCAGACGGAGCCCGGCGAAGCCGGGGCGCGGCTGCTGCTGCTGGCGCTGCTGCCGCCACAAGGGGGCCGGCTGATCCTGGACATCCCGGCGACGGATGCCGCCGACGCCGTCCCCTGGGAGTTTGCCCGCCTGCCGCAGGGCCAGTTCCTGGCGTGTGAACACGATCTGCTGCGCCTGGTGGACGCCGATGCGCCGCCGCTGGCGGCGGGCGCCAGCGGCGGCTTGCAGTTGGTGGCGCTGGGGGCGGACCCGCTGGTAGATGACGCCGGGCAGGCGCGCAAGGGGTACCGCTTGCAGCTAGACCGTGAAATGCGCCAGGTGCGGCGGGCGCTGCGGCAGAGCGGCAAAGAGGTGATGGGCTGGCGCGTCCCGCCCACGCCGGCGGAACTGCGCCGCGCCCTCAGCCGCCCCCAACCTACCTGGCTGCACCTTGCCTGCCACGGGGACGTGGATTTTACGCCAGTTGGCCCCATTGCCCGCCTGTTGTTAGAAGATGACAATGGCAAACCGTCCTTGCTGTTAGGGAGGGACCTGTCCGCCATGGCTCCCGGTCATACGGTGCGCCTGGCGCTGTTGAGCGCGTGCGACACGGCGGAGGGGCAAGCCAATCTGGCGCGGGCGCTGGTGCATAATGGTCTGCCTGCCGCTATTGGCATGAATGGGAAGTTTTGGGATCCGTTGACCGATGACCTGGCGGGGGCGCTATATGAGGCGCTGCTGCAAGGTCAAGATGTGGCAGTGGCCATGCGGCAGGCGCGGCTGGCGCTGGCGGTCAACGACCCGTACAGCGCCGCGCACATGGTGGGGCTGCCCGTGCTCTATGCGCGGCGCGGCGGAACCGTGCCCTTGCCCCTGCCGCCGGGGCGGGCGGATTTGCAGCGGCTGGACGCCGCCGCCAACCTGCGGCTGCCGCTGGAAATCCAGGCGCCGCGGACGCTGTTGGGGCGGAACCGTGAACTGCACGACCTGGCGCGGCTGCTGCACCCCGACGCGGGCGCGGGCGCGCCGGGCGCGGGCGCGAGCCAGCCAGAAATTTGCGTAGCCACCATTACGGGCACAGGCGGCATGGGCAAGACGGCGCTGGCGGCGGCGTTTGTAGAACGATTTGCCTGGCGCTGGCCCGATGGCGTGGTGGGCGTCAGCTTTGCCGCCGGCGAGGTGGACGCCGCCCGTTTTCGCGGCGAACTGCTGGAACGGATAACGGGGGACGCGGCGGCAGACCTGCCGCCGGCGCGGCAGGAGGAGCGGCTGGCGCAGGCAGTCCGCGATTGGGACGGCTTGATCCTGGTGGACAATTACGAGAGCGTGCAGCAGGCGATAGAAGGGACAGACGCAGCGGCGCAGGCGGCAGGGCAGGCGATCCACCGCGTTTTGCTGGCGCTGGCGCGCGCCGGGGCAGGGCTGCTGTTGACCAGCCGGCAGAACCCGGTGGGGCTGCCGGGGGAGCGGCTGTTCCCTGAAGGCGGGCGGGCGCTGGCGGGGCTGGGGACGGCGGCGGGGGCGGAACTGTTTTTCCAGTACGCGCCCACGGCGGCAGGGCGGCGCGAAGAGCGGCGCTACCAGCAGTTGGCGGCGGCAGTGGCGGCGGCGACGGCTGGGCACCCGCTGGCAATTGCCCTGCTGGGCAGCGAATTCCAGAACGGCGACGTTCCGCCGCAAACGTTTTTGCAAAACTGGGCGGCGGAGCTGGCGGCTGCCAGCAGCCTGGCGCTGGACCCGCACCACCGCACCTTTGCCGCGGCCTTCAACCGCAGCTACGAACAGTTGCCGGCAGCGCAGCAAGCACGGCTGCGCGCTCTAAGTCTGTACGGCTACCCGTTTTTTGCCGCAGGCGCGTATTACGCCTGGAATGGGCCCGCACCGGAACCGCCCGCCGACGCGGCCCTGGCGCAGACGCAGGCGCAGCTGCGGGAGTTGACCGGCCGCACTTTGCTGGAAGTAGACGCTTTTTACGGCGATGGCACGCCCGCTACCTACCGTTTCCAGCCGGCGGTGCAGCAGGCGGCGGCGGCGCGGCTGGACGCAGCGGAGCGCGCCGCCCTGCCGCCGCGCCTGGCAGGCTACGCCTACTGGCTGGCGCAGCAAGGCTATGGCGATATCCATCGGGATATGGGCTTGAACCGCGTGGTGCGGCTGGCATTGGAGAGCCTGCCGCCAGCCGCCGCCCACCTGAGCGGGACGGCGCGGCTGTGGCACCTGCGGCGGGTGGGCTGGCTGCTGAACGCCTACGGGCAGACGAAGCTGGCGTACCAACTGCTGCAAGACGCGCTGGCGGAAGCGCGCGCCCTGGCTGAGGATGAGGAGGCGCTGCGCCTGCGCAGCAGCCTGCTCTACGAACTGGCAGGTCTGGAAACGACCCGCGGCGACCTGGAGCGCGCCCTGGCGCTGTACACCGAATCGTTGCAATATGATGAGCAAATCGGCGACATCCAGGGCAAGGCCGCCTCGCTCTCAATGATGGCGCAGGTGTTCCTCACCCGCGGCGACCTGGAGCGCGCCCTGGCGCTGTACACCGAATCGTTGCAGTATTTGGAGCAAATCGGCGACATCCAGGGCAAGGCCGCCTCGCT
>JAGVTM010000673.1 GCA_019136785.1 Chloroflexota bacterium
GCCCAGCATCATGAGCTTCATGCGCACCCAGGAAGAACACCACCGCACCCTCTTTACCGTCGTGGACAGTGAAGAAATGGTAGACCACCTCATCGCCGCCACCCAAAAAGTCGTCGGCGACCTGAACACCCCCAACAAAGGCCTCCTCTTCGTTCTCCCCGTCTCCCGCGTCATCGGCCTGCGCGGCGCACAAAACAAGACCCAATCGTAATCTCAGAAGCCCCCAAACAAAAAAGCCGCTTCAAAAAGCGGCTTTTTCAATGGGCGCGAAGGGACTTGAACCCCTGACCTCACGGATGTGAACCGTGCGCTCTAACCAACTGAGCTACGCGCCCGTAAGTGACGGGCATTACCTGTAAGTGACGGGCATTATAGCATTAAGTCAGCGCAACAGCAAACCAGATCCGCAGTTGGCGCTGCTACGATACGCAAAGTTGCGCTATAATACGAGCAGTCGTTATGTTGCGTTGTTGAGCCAGGAGCAGCCTGTTGGCTAACCGCCCAACCGACATATTCATATTCTTGAGGCAATGAGGAAGTTGTGATGAAAGCATTTGTGACAGGGGGCAGCGGGTTTATTGGTCGTTACCTGGTGCGCGCTCTGGTCGCGCGCGGTTATGAGGTCGTGGGTCTGGCCCGCTCCGAAGCAAGCGCCGCCACGCTGCGGGCCGATGGGGCGCAGGTGGCGCAGGGAGACATTCTGGACGTGCCTTCACTGCGGGCAGGCATGGCTGGCTGCGACGTGGTTTTTCACGTGGCTGGCTGGTACAAAACAGGGCCCGCGGACTGGCGCAATGCGGAGCCGATTAATGTCAATGGCACGCGCAATGTGCTGCGCACGGCTTTTGACCTGGATATTCCCAAGATTGTGTATACCAGCACCGTGGCCGTGTTTGGCGACACGCACGGCGAGATGGTGTGATCGCACCAAGTGGCTGGCGCATTATAAAGTGGCCGAACCTTTGATTGAAGAAGGCGCGCCCATTGTCATTGTCATGCCCGGCGGCGTGTATGGCCCCGGCGACACCAGTCTCCTGGGTGACATGATGCGCCGCTTCGCCCAGGGGCAAATGCCCCTGACACCAGGTCCAGAAATGACCATTACCTGGGCGCATGTGGCGGATGTGGCTGAGGGTCACATTCTAGCGGCGGAGAAGGGGCGCGTAGGCGAGGCGTATATCCTGGCGGGGCCCGCCATCCCCATGGGGGAAATGGTAGACTTTTGGGCGTATTTGACGGGAAAGCCGGGGCCCGTGGCCAAAGTGCCGGCAAAAGCCATCCAACCCCTGGCCCCCGTCGTTGGCGCTCTGGCAAAGAAGGTAGCGCTGCCCGAAATGATAAGCCAGGAAGCCATTAACATGCTCACGGCCACCTACATGGCCCGCTCCGACAAAGCGCGGCGAGAACTGGGCTGGCGCCCGCGTCCTCCACAAGCCGGCATGTTAGAGACGTTTGAGTGGCTGGCAGAACAACACGCAGCTCCGCCCAGTGAAGGCAGCGCCCCCAACACAGCCGCCCGCTACGCCATCGCTGCCGCGCTGCTGCTGTTCTTGCTCTGGCTGATCACCCGTCCGCGAAAAGGGGGCGCGACTGCCAGCGAGTAGTACCAGCGCGCCGGGGGCATTTACGGCTCGGCGGCGGTGCACATCTTCTGAATCAGCGCGGCAGCGTCTCCTTCGACCACAACCACAATAACGTCCCCCTTTTGCAGCACCGTGTCGCCATGGGGAATGAGCAGGCGGCGACCGCGGCGCACGCTGGCAACGACGGATTGGTGGGGCCAGGCCAGTTCGCTAATCCGTTTGCCTGCCGCCTGCGACTGCGGCGCCACCGTTATCTCCTCCACGTTAATGCCGCTCACCGCGCCCAACCGCACTTGATGCGCCCGGTGCCGGATCGCCGCCCGCCGGCTGAGGGCAATGTCGTAGGCACGCACCAGGTCTGTGCGCCGCAGTACGCCCAGTAAGCGCGTGGGATTGTCGTGCGCCACAACGGGCAGCCGGCCAATGTCGCGCGGAGCCATGCGCCGCAGCGCCGTACCAATCGTTTCATCGGGAAAGACGGTCAGTAGTTCACGGGTGCAATACTGCCCTACCAGGCGGTTGGGCTTATCTGTCTCTGCCTGCCCCCGTTCCAGGTCTTGCACCGTGAAAATGCCCACCAGCGCGCCGCTTTCATTCACCACAGGCAAACCGTGATGCCGCGTGCGCATTAGTAAGTCAGCGGCGGCGGTCAGCGAGTCGGCGATACGCAGAGTGGGGACAGCCTGCTTCATCACCTCACCCACAGTGATGGCTTCCAGCACCTCCAGGTCGCGCCCGCGCTCCAGGCGAATGCCTTTGCGCGCCAGCCCCAGGGAGTAGACGGAATCCCCTTGTAGTTGTCGCGAAATCACCAGACTAACGGCGACGGCAAACATAACGGGCAGGATAATGCGGTAGTCGTTGGTCATCTCAAATAGCAGGATAATGGCCGTCAGCGGCGCATGGACGGCGCCCGCCAGCACCGCCGCCATACCCACCAGCGCGTAGGCGGCCGGCACAATCACCATATCGGGGAACAACTCCCCGGCCACCATGCCAAATGCTGCCCCCAGGGTGGCGCCCAAGAACAGGGAGGGGGCAAACACGCCGCCCAGGAAACCGCCGCCAATGCTAATGGCTGTCAGCAGCAGTTTGGCCACGACCAGCGCCAGCAGCAGTCCAACGCCTGGGTTGACGCCGCCCAGCAGCCGCTCAATGGTCTCATAGCCTACGCCAAATATCTGCGGCAGGAAAATGCCCACAACGCCGACAATGAGACCCGCTGCCACTGGCTTGAGCCAGCGCGGCGCGTGCCAGCGGTTAAAGGTGTCTTGAGCGGCGTAAATGGCGCGAATATAAGCCGCCGCCAGGGGCCCAGCCAACAGCCCTAAGACCAGATAGAGGGGGAATTCCCAGGGGGAATAGAACGAGTAAGCGGGAATGTGGAAGGCGGGCTGCGTGCCCGAAAGCGCCTGCGTCAAGACGGCAGAAATCACGGCTACCAGGGTGACCACGCCAAAGGAACCGGAACCAAGCTCGCCCAGGATCAGTTCCAGGGCAAAAAAGACACCCGCAATGGGCGCATTGAAGGCGGCGGCAATGCCGCCAGCAACGCCAGCGGCAACCAGAGTGCGCACGCGGTCATCGGACAGGCGCAAAAGCTGTCCGAAAAGAGAGCCAAAGTTGGCCCCAATCTGCACCGATGGGTCTTCTGGTCCCAAAGACGCACCGGAACCCAAAGAAATGGCTGAGGCCACGGCTTTGAAGGGCATGAGTTTATAGCGCAGCCGTCCACCTGCCAGGGCGACAGAGCCCATAATGCCGGCAACGCCGTGATACCGCTCTTCGTCAATAAACAAATGCAGCAGACCGCCCACCACCAACCCACCCAGCACCGGAATGAACAGAATCGCCCACGCCCCCCATCCTTCCAGCCATCCGCCCAAATCCGTGAACGCCAGGCGGTGTACAATCTCAATCAACTGCTTGAACAACCACACGCCTAAACCGCTG
>JAGVTM010000156.1 GCA_019136785.1 Chloroflexota bacterium
GTGACATAAACCCGCCGTAGGCGGCTTGTCAGAATCAGGTGGGCAGACTATCATCTGTGTTAATGATACCACCCGACCGTAATCCTACCATTTTGTGGGGCGATCCGGAACATGCCGGCATTCGCCTGCTGTTGATGCCGCTGTTGATTACGGGTTTTCTGGTGGGCTTTTTCCTGGCGCGGGTAGTATTGGCCTGGATCATCCCTGGGAATGAGTTCTTGACAGCCTTTGCCTGCGTGGGCGGGCTGCCCTTAGGCTTAGGGCTGGCTTACGTGGGCGAGAGTTTGCTGAAGCGATTCTGGCGCAGTGGGCGGGCGGTGGTGATTGAAGATGCCGGCATCAGCCTGCAAGTTAACAACCAGATAGCGCGCCGCTTCCAGGCACAGTCCAATTTGAACCTGGTGAAATGGTCTTTCCCGCTGTCCGCTTATCCGCGCGGCGGGCGGGAGCGGCGGGCGCCGCGACAATGGTTGTGCCTGGGCTGCCAGCTTCGCCAGGAAGAAGCGCGCCTGGTGGTATACGCCTTCTTATCGCCCAAAGAGGCGGCGCCGCTGATTGCCGCTTATGGTTTTCACGCCATTGACCCGGCAGACGTGTATGATACGTCGCTCGCCGGGCGGTTGACGCAGCCGGCCAGTCGTCCAGCCATTCCTGCCGCGGTGCTGGCAGGTAAGGAGGGGGTTTATTGGGCGGCAGAACGGCAGCGATGGCAGGAAGGCGTGGAGTTGACGCCGGCGGATTTCGCCAGGCTGATGGCGCATGTGGAGCGGATGGCGGAGGAGAGAGTAGTTGACAGTTGACAGGTAAGGAAAAACGGGGGGCGGGTTGGCAGCGGGTAGGGCCGGCAAGGATGCCGGCGCTACGGGATGCTGGCGCTACGGGATGCTGGCGCTACAGCAAAGGAAGATTTTAACCACGAATTTTCACAAATTTTTTCTCAGCGTCCTCCGCGTGAGATTGTTTTGAAGCAGGGGCGGGTTGGCAACCCGCCCTACGATACGCTGTTTTTGAAGGAGTGGCGCCACTCGCCACTGATCACTGTTTTCAAAGGAGGCATGTTTATGTTTGATTTTATTACGGAAGAGCACAAGATGATTCAGGCGGCTGCGCGTGATTTTGCGCGGAAGGCGATTGCTCCGATTGCCGAGCATCATGACCACACGGGGGAATTCCCGCTGGAGACAGTGCGGCAGATGGGGGCGTTGGGTTTTATGGGCATTGAGGTGCCCGAAGAGTATGGCGGGGTGGGTATGGATACGCTGGCTTATGCGCTGGCGCTGACGGAAATCAGTAAGGCTGACGCCAGCCACGGCACGATTATGTCGGTCAACAACTCGCTGGTTTGCCACGGGCTGATGAAGTTTGGCACGGAAGCGCAAAAGCAGAAGTATCTGGTACCAATTGCCAGCGGGCAAAAGATTGGCGCGTACAGCCTGACGGAGCCGATGAGCGGCAGCGATGCCGGCAATATGAAGAGCCGGGCGGTGTTGAATGATGCCGGCACGCACTACCTGATCAACGGGCGCAAATCCTGGGTCACCTCCGCCCCCTACGCCGACATCATTGTCCTGTTCACCATGACTCAACCCGAAAAACAACACCGCGGCATCACCGCCTTCCTCATTGAAACAGACAAACCCGGCTTCGCCAGAGGCAAGACAGAGCCTAAACTGGGTATCCGCGCCAGCGCCACCAGCGAGATCACCTTCGACAATTACGCCTGTCCGGTGGAAAACCGGCTGGGACAGGAAGGGGAAGGGTTCAAGATTGCTATGCAGGTGCTGGATGCGGGGCGGATTGGCATTGCCTCGCAGGCGTTGGGTATTGCCGAAGCGGCTCTGGAAGCCAGCATTGCTTATGCGCAGGAGCGGGAAGCGTTTGGGCAGAAAATCGGGCAGTTCCAGATGATCCAGCAGAAGCTGGCGGATATGAAGACGCGGGTGGAAGCCAGCCGTTTGTTGATTTACCAGGCGGCGCTGGCGAAGACGGCGGCGCAGCAGAGCGGCGGGCGGTATACGTTGGAATCGAGTATGGCTAAGTTGTTTGCCAGCGAGACGGCTATGTGGGTGACGACGCAGGCAATTCAGATTCATGGGGGGATGGGGTACAGCAAGGAAATGCCGCTGGAGCGGTATTTCCGCGACGCTAAGATTACGGAGATATATGAGGGGACGAGTGAGGTGCAGCGGATGGTGATTGCCCGCACTTTGACGGGGTTGCGTTAACGAGCAACAGACAACAGGCAACGAAGAGAACGGCGCGTTGGCTGGGTGTTGTAGCGCGATTTTAGAAAATCACGTTACGTTTGGGAAGGGGATAAAAAAAAACCCCACCATGAGGATGGTGGGGGCTTTCATCGTACTTTACCCTAAAAAGGTGGGTAATCTGGTAGGCGGGCGCCTACCAGATTACCTCGGGGGGAGCCATAAGTGAGGTGTCCCGTAAACGGGCGCTTACGAAATCACCTCGGGGGGGAGCCACTTGTATTATTGCAGAGTATTAGATATTTGTCAACTATTTTCTGACTTTTCCAGCAATTCTCAATTGAAAGTATTGGGAAGACCCCCAACCCCCTTCCCCCTAAAGGGGAGAGAGGGCGCTGGGCGCTGCGCGCCCCTCGCCGTATACTGCTTGCGTGTTCTGCTATTTGCCCACTACAATTAGGGCGACGGGCTGGGTATGGCTGCTGCGGGAGCAGACGAACGAATCATACCTGGCGGCGGCTCTGAATCTGCCGCCGGTGCTGACCAGTCACCCACAGCGGATGGAAGGAAGCTGTTACTGCCTGAACTCTTATCGGGACGGCGATCTGGAAGGGGCGGCTAATGTGAATGTGATTGAATGCAGCCGGCTGCATGGTCTGGTAAATGGCACGGAGGGGCTGCGCTACCATGCCAGTATTCCGCTGTATGCACATGGCAAGAAACTGGGGGTGCTGAATGTAGCCAGCACGGATTGGCGGCAGCTTGATCCGGATGATTTGCGCCTGTTGTATACGGTGGGGGACCTGATGGGCATTGCTGTTGAGCGGGCGCGGCTGTTTGCGCGCAGCGCGCAGGTGGGGGCTGTGGAAGAGCGCAACCGGTTGGCGCGGGAGATTCACGACACGTTGGCGCAGGGATTGGCGGGGGTGGCGCTTTATCTGGAGTCGGCGGAGGCGCTGCTGGATGCCGGCAATATTCCCCGCACCCAACGCATCTTGCAGCAAGCGTTAAAGCTGACGCGCGCCAATCTGGAAGAGGCGCGCCGTTCGGTTCTGGATCTGCGCGCCGCTCCTCTGGAAGGGCGCAATCTGGTGGAAGCGCTGCAACTGCTGGCGCATACGTACCAGCAGCGGTGGCAACTGCCCGTATCTTTTGCGGCTATTGGCGGCGGGCATCCGCTGCCCGTGCGCGTGGAAGTGGGGCTGTACCGGATGGCGCAGGAGGCTTTGACAAATGTGCTGCGTCACGCCCGCGCGCAGCAGGCGCAGATGGCGTTGACTATCACGCCGGGGCAGGCGCAGTTGGTGATCACGGATGATGGCTGCGGGTTTGACCCGACGCAGGCGGCGGCGGGACGGTTTGGCTTGCAGGGGTTGAATGAAAGGGCGCGGCTGCTAGGCGGCGAAATGTGCATTGAGAGCGCGCCGGGTCAGGGGGCGCGTTTGCAGGTAACGGTGCCTTTACAGGGTGATCTATGAACAAACAGGCGTCTCCCCCTCTAATTCGGATTGTGGTAGTGGATGACCACCCGGTGGTGCGCGACGGTCTGGTAGCCGTGTTAAGCACGCAGCCTGATTTTGTGGTGGTGGGGGAAGCGGAGGGGGGCGAACAGGCTTTGGCTCTGCTGGCAGAGGCACAGCCGGATGTGGCTTTGTTGGATCTGGAAATGCCGGCATTGGACGGCGTGGGGGTGCTGCGGCAAATGCGGCAGCGGGGTCTGAGCAGCATTCCCGTGATTGTTTTTACAGCTTTTGATACCGATGAACGCATCTGGCAGGCGGTGCAGGCGGGGGCGCAAGGGTATTTGTTGAAAGGGGCGCGGCGGGAAGAGTTGTTTAAGGCGATTCGTATTGTGCAGGCGGGCGGGTCGCTGTTGCAGCCGGTGGTGGCTTTGAAGCTGCGGGAACAGATGCGGCAGGGGCAGGAGGAGGGAGCGCTGGCGGAGCCGTTGACGCCGCGTGAGCGGGAGGTGTTGGAGCGGCTGGCGCAGGGGTTGCAGAATAAGGAGATTGCGGCGCAATTAGTAATTAGCGAGCGCACGGTGAAGTTTCATGTGAGTTCGATTTTGAGTAAGTTGGATGCCGGCAATCGTACGGAAGCGGTGGCGGTAGCGGCGCAAAAGGGGATTATTAGTTTGTAGAGGGGGCTCCCAACCCCCTTCCCCCTGTTAGACATTAAGAAAATAAT
>JAGVTM010000606.1 GCA_019136785.1 Chloroflexota bacterium
TTTGATATTCCGCGACGCGATGATTTGCAGTTGCGGAATTACCCGACGTTGGCGCATGTGATTGCTTTTGTGCGGGAGATGAGGCCGGATCTGGGGAAGGAAGAAGGAAGAAGGGAGAAGGAAGAAACGGCGGGGGTCGCTGCGCCTGCCGCGCCTGCTGTGGCGGTTGCGCCGTCGCTTGATGGTGGTGACCCGGTGATGGAAAAGGTGCTGGCAATTGTGGCGGAGCAGACGGGGTATCCGACGGATATGTTGGAGTTGGACCTCGACCTGGAAGCGGATTTGGGGGTGGATACGGTGAAGCAGGCGGAGACGTTTGCCGCCATTCGCACCACGTTTGATATTCCCCGCCGCGATGATTTACAACTGCGGAATTACCCAACGCTGGGGCATGTGATTGCTTTTGTGCGGGAGATGAGGCCGGATCTGGGGAAGGAAGAAGGAAGAAGGCAGAAGGAAGAAGGGGCGACGGCGGCTGCTGCCGCCAGGCAAATGGTCGCACCCGTAGCCACGATTGGGACGTTGGCAGAGGCGGATGGGGTGCCGCGGCGGGTACCCGTGCCGGCATTGCGCCCCCCCCTCGCCTGGTGCAAACCAACGGGCGTCACCCTGGATGAAAATAGCCGCGTGATTGTGGCGCTGGACAATGCCGGCAAGGGTGCAGGCGGTGTGGGCAAGGCGCTGGTGAGCCGCCTGCAAAAGCGGGGGGTAAACGTGTTGACGCTGGAACCAGACGCCAGCACCGACGCCATTACGGCGCAGGTGCAAAATTGGCTGGCGGAAGGGGGCGTGCAAGGGGTTTACTGGCTGCCGGCATTGGGCGTAGAGCCGCCGCTGACAGAGATGACGTTCGCCCAATGGCGCGAACTGAACCGGCAGCGGGTCAAGAACCTGTACGCGACCATGCGCGTCCTGTACGACGCTGTCAGCGGGCCGAGTAACTTCCTGGTGTCCGCCACCCGCCTGGGCGGGCTGCACGGCTACGGGGCGGCAGGCGCATCCGCGCCGCTGGGCGGGGCAGTGACGGGCTTCAGCAAAGCATATAAGCGGGAACGGGGAGAGGTGTTGGTCAAAGCGGTGGACTTTGAAGCCAATCGCAAAACCGCCCAACCTGCCGACGTACTCATTGAAGAAACCTTAACCGACCCTGGCGTGGTGGAAGTGGGTTACACGAACGACCAACGATACACCGTCACCCTAGTGGAACAGCCGGCGCAGGACGGACAGCCGGGGCTGACCCTGGACCAGAACACCGTTTTCCTGGTGACGGGGGCGGCGGGCGGCATCACCAGCGCCATTGTGGCGGACCTGGCGGCTAACAGCGGCGGCACATTCTACCTGCTCGATCTGACTCCTGAACCGGACGCGCAGGACGCGCAGATTGCTCTGTTCCGCCGCGACAAGGAAGCGTTGAAGCAAGAGCTAATCGCCCAAATGCGGGCGGCGAGGACGCCGCTAGGGGCGGCGAGGACGCCGCTAGGGGCGGCGAGGACGCCGCTAGGGGCGGCGAGGACGCCGCTAGGGGCGGCGGGGGAACGACCCACGCCAGCTATCATTGACAAGAAGCTGATGGGCATTGAGCGTTCGGAAGCGGCGCTGCGGGCGATTGAAGCGGCGCAGGCGGCAGGCGGGGCGGCGTATTACCGCTGCGTCAACCTGCTGGATTACGACGCGGTGGCGGCGGTGATGGCGGAAATCCGACAGCGACACGGGCGGCTGGACGTGCTGGTGCACGCGGGCGGGTTGGAAATCAGCCGCGCCTTGAACGACAAAGACGCGGCGCAGTTTAACCTGGTGTTCGACGTGAAGGCGGATGGCTTCTTTAGTTTGCTGCACGCCGCCGCCGACATGCCCATAGGGGCGACGGTGGCTTTTAGCTCGGTGGCCGGGCGGTTTGGCAACAGCGGGCAGACGGATTACAGCGCGGCCAATGATTTGCTGTGCAAAATGACGAGCAGTATGCGCCAATGGCGACCGGAAACGCGGGGGATTGTGATTGACTGGACGGCGTGGGGCGGCATTGGCATGGCTACGCGCGGTTCTATCCCGAAGATTATGGAGGCTGCCGGCATTTCCATGCTGCCGCCAGAAGCGGGCGTGCCTACGGTGCGCCGCGAACTGACCTATGGCGGTTTCAAAGGCGAAATCGTGGTGGCAGGCGAGATGGGGCTGATGATGGCGGAATGGGACGCCGACGGCGGGCTGGACGCGGCGCGGGCGGCGCAGGCGTTGGCAGAACGGCAGTCGGCTGCCGGAACGGCAGCCAGGCTGCTAATGATTGGCGACGTGAAGGCGGCGCGGCTGTACGGCGGGCTGGAAGTGGAAACGACGCTCGATCCGCAGACGCAGCCGTTCCTCTATGACCATGCGATGGAAGGAACGCCGCTGCTACCGGGGGTGATGGGCACGGAAGCGCTGGCGGAAGTGGCTACTATCCTGGCGCCCGACTATCACGTCACCGCCGTGGAAAATGTGCAGTTCCTGAATCCGTTCAAGTTTTACCGCATGGAGCCGCAAACGCTCTATCTGAACGTCTGGACGGAGCCAGCCGCCGCGGGCGACGACCGGAGTCCCTCCGACCTGATCGCCCACTGCACGCTGCGCTCGCGCCGCCAATTGGCAAAGCCAGGGCTGCCGCCGCAGGAAAAACTGCACTTTCAGGCAGCGGTGCATTTGCGCCGCAGCCAAACAGCCGCGTCCGTGGTCGCGCCGCCTGTCTGGCCCGCGGGCGCGCACCCGCGCGGGGGCGCAGATATTAGCCGGGAGAAAATTTACCAGATTTATTTCCACGGGCCCGCTTATCAGGTGTTGGAAAAGGCGGCGGTAACGGATGATAGCGCGGTGGGGCTTATGCCGGCATCGCTCCCTCCGAACACCCAGCCCGAAAATGTGGCGGCGCTGATGTCGCCGCGGTTGATTGAACTGGTGTTCCAGACTGCCGGTCTATGGAAAATCCAGCATCAAGGCGGTCTGGCGCTGCCCCTGGCTATGGAGCGGGTGGAGGTTTATCGTCAGCCGGATGCCGGCAACGGCCAACCCCGCCGCCTCTACGCGGTCGTGCGCGCTCGCGCCGTCAGCGACGGCGGCGCCGTCAGTGACGGCGGCGATAGCGGCACAGCCTTCGACGGGCAAGTGGTAGACGAAACGGGGCACGTCTACGTTGCCGTCACCGGCTACCGCACCATTGACATACCCGAAGGGGTGTGAAACAGTGGTCAGTGGACTCCCCACCGAAGGTGGGGCGTGGTCAGTGGGCAGTGGGGGAACCACTGATCACTCGTCACTGCGGCGTCTTCCGCCGCCGACCACTCAGCACTTCTCATGATTCACTGGCTGACGCAATCCACGGCGGCGCATCCTGATCTGGTTCAAGGCTTAACTTCCCCGGCGGGGTTGTTGACGCCGGCGGAGGAGGCGCGGTTTGCGGCGCTGCGGACGGATAAGCGGCGGCGGGATTGGCTGCTGGGGCGGTGGACGGCTAAACGGTTATTACAATCGGTACTGGCGACCAAAATGGGGCAGCCGCCTGCCTTACAGAGTATTACTATCCACAACCAGCTTAACGGCGCGCCCGTGGCTCGCTACCATCATCCATTGGACGAACCGCCGCCGCCGCTGCCCGATCCTGCCCCTTCGGCAGGCTCAGGGCAGGCTCTGAGCGCGGACGGCTGCCGTCCGTCGGTCGAAGGGTGGTTCACGCTGTCCATCAGCCACGCGGGCGACTACGCCTTTTGCGCCCTGGTGGAGCAGCCGGACTGGCCTCTGGGGGCGGATATTGAACAAATCATGCCGCGCGCTGCCGTTTTTGTCAGCGACTATTTCACGCCGGCGGAACAGGCGCTGCTGGTCCAGTCGCCGCCAGAGCAGTACCATATGCTGGTCACAGCTATGTGGAGCGCCAAGGAGGCGGCACTGAAGGCGCTGCAGTTGGGGCTAACAGTGGATACGCGCGCCGTTTCCTGCCTGATCGCGCCCGTCAGCGAGCCGCCACAGGTATGGACGCCCTTTGCCATTGAATTAAACAGGGAGATGTTGGCGGGGAAGCTGCCGCCGCACCTGGCTGCGCCGCACCTGACTGCGCTGCTGCACGACCAACTGCGGCTGGAGGGATGGTGGCAAACGATGCCGGGCTACGTGTTAACCCTGGCTGCCGCGCCGACGGATGAAGCCGGAGAAACCGGATTTTTCTAAAAAAATCCGGTTTCTTACACCCAACTAATGGTACAATACGCCCTCACGGTTTATTTTCGATCCAATCCCCGTTTTGTTGGAGGTTTTGCATGATAAAGGACATGGATTTCTACATCCAGGAATTACATAAGCGCAAGGAAATCTCTGCCGGCACAGCCAAAGATGTGGAACGGCAGCACCGCAAGGGACGGTTAACGGCGCGCGAACGGATTGAACTGTTGTTTGATGCCGGCAGTTTCACCGAAATAGATTCCCTGGTCACCACCCGCTACGACAGCTACGTGGGCGGCAAAGAGTCCCGCTACGGCGACGGCGTCATCACCGGTTTTGGCTTGATCAACGGGCGGCATGCCTTCGCTGCCTCGCAAGACGCCGCCGTCATGGGCGGCTCTCTGGGCGAAATGCACGCCAACAAAATCGTCAAAGCCATGCGCATGGCTCTGCAATATGGCTGTCCGTATATCGCCATTAACGACTCTGGCGGGGCGCGCATTCAGGAAGGTGTGGACAGTCTGGGCGGCTATGCCAAAATCTTCGACGCCAACTGCGAAGCCTCCGGCGTCATCCCGCAAATCTCCGTCATCATGGGGCCCTGCGCGGGCGGCGCGGTCTACTCGCCCGCCCTGACCGATTTTGTCTTTATGACTCAGAACAGCTACATGTTCATCACGGGACCAGACGTGGTGAAATCTGTGATGCAAGAAGACGTCACCTTTGAAGAGTTGGGCGGCGGGCTGATGCACAGCCAGGAGAGCGGCGTCTGCCACTTCCTGACCACCGACGACCGCACCTGCCTGGAGCGGGTGCGCACGCTGCTCAGCTACATGCCCGGCAATAACCAGGACGATCCGCCTTACCTGCCGCCGGTGGACGATCCCGAACGGCGCTGCCCGGAACTGGAGCAGCTTGTGCCCACCGACCCGCACAAACCATACGACGTGCGCCAGGTGGTCGCCAGCGTGGTGGATGATGGTCGTTTCTTTGAAGTGCACCAACTGTGGGCGGAAAATATCGTGGTCGGTTTTGCCCGCCTGAACGGGTACAGCGTGGGCATTGTGGCGAACCAGCCAATGGTGCTGGCGGGCTGTATTGACATTAAGGCTTCGGTCAAAGCCACGCACTTTATCCGCATCTGCGACGCTTACAACATTCCCATTATCACGCTGCAAGATGTGCCCGGATTCCTGCCCGGCAAGGAGCAGGAGTACGGCGGCATTATCCGCAACGGGGCGCGCATGATTTACGCTTACAGCGAAGCCACCGTGCCCAAGCTGATGGTGATTTTGCGCAAGAGTTACGGCGGGGCGTACTGCGTGATGAGCAGCAAAGGGCTGCGCGGCGATTTGCTCTATGCCTGGCCCAATGCCGAAATTGCCGTGATGGGGGCGGAAGGGGCGGTGAATATCTTGTTCCGCCGCGAGGTGACGGAAGCGGAAGACCCGGAAGCGCGCCGCCGCGATCTGGTGGAGGATTACGAGCGCCGCTTCAATAACCCGTATGTGGCGGCGTCGCGGGGACTGATTGACGACGTGATCCAGCCGCGCGATACCCGCCGCGCCCTGATCCGCGCCCTGGAACTGACGCTGTCCAAACGGGAGCGGCATGTGGCTAAGAAGCACGGTATTTCACCGATGTAACCCACAGCAAGGTATGAAGTATGAGGTATGAGGTATGAAAGACTCAACCTCATACCTCATACCTCCTATCTCATACCTTCAGAAGGGGACGGCAGAATGTTTAAGAAGATATTGATTGCGAATCGGGGGGAGATTGGGGTGCGGGTGGTGCGCACGTGCCGCGAAATGGGGATTGAGTCGGTGGCGATTTATGAGGCGGCGGACAGCGGGTCGCTGCACGTGCGCCTGGCGGATCAGTGCGTGCTGCTGGATTCGGCGCAGGGGTTTGCCGATGAAGCTGCCGTGCTGGCGGCAGCCAAAGCGAAGGGGGCGGACGCCATCCATCCCGGCTATGGTTTTCTGGCGGAAACGCCAGATTTTGCGCGGAAGTGCGCGGCTGCCGGCATTGCTTACATTGGGCCCCCGCCCGACGTTATCGCCCGCGTGCGCAACAAAATCGAAGCGCTGGATACAGCTCGCGCCGCCGGCTTCCACACGGTAGACTATTCGCCGCGATCGTTTGGGCCGGACGAGTTTGATGAACTTCAAGCGGAAGCAGAGGAGATGGGTTACCCGCTGGTAATCAAATCCTGCCGCGGCGGGCGCGGGCGGGGTTCGCGCCTGGTGCGCCGCCGCGAAAATCTGGCGCAAACGGTGCGCCGCGCCCGCGCCGAAGCCCAGACCCATTATGGCTACGAACGGCTGTATCTGGAAAAGGCGATTATGGCGGCGCACCAGATCAGCGTGCAGATTCTGGGGGATAACGAGGGTAAGCTGGTACATTTGGGCGAGCGGGAAGGGTCGCTGATTTACAGCAACCAGAAAGTGCTGGAGGAGACGCCTGCCCCCAGCCTGTCGCCCACGCAGCGGGCGCAAATCCAGCAAACGGCGTTGGAACTGGCGCGGTTGTTTGGGCTGCAAAATGCCGGCACGGTCGAATTCCTGATAGACAGCGCGGGCCAACAATATTTCACCGAAATCAAGCCCCGCTTGCAGCGGGAACACCTGCTGACGGAAATGACCACAGGCATAGACCTGGTGCGCGAGCAAATCGAACTGGCTGCCGGGCTGCCCCTCTCCTTTGACCAGACCGACGTCGCCTGGAAAGGGTGGGCCATGGCTTGCCGCCTGAGCGCTGAAGACCCCTGGAATAACTTCTTGCCCAGCCCCGGCGTCGTGCGCCGCGTGCGCCTACCCGACGGGCCGGGCGTGCGCGTGGATACCTACGTCTACAGCGGCTGCGAAATTCCAGCGGCTTACGATCCCCTTATCGCCAAACTGGCTGTGTGGGGCGAAGATCGCCCGCAGTGCCTGGCGCGGATGCGGCGCGCCCTGGAAGATTTCATCCTGATTGGCCAGCCCACCAACATTCCCTACGTGCAGCGCATCCTGCACGCGCCGGAATTTATCAGCGGGGATTACGACACCGAATTCCTGGCCCACCCCTTCCACGACCAGACGCCGTCTGTGGAACATTTCCGCGACCTGGCGATAGCGGCGGCGCTGCTTTATCTGCGCCGCGCGCACGCCTTCGCCCCCTCCCAGCCCGAACGCCTGCGCTCCGGCTGGCATCGTGACAGCCGCCGGCTGCCCGGTCAGGGGTGAGGTTTGGGCATGGTTCAAAAACAACTCCCTATGGCGGCGCGCCAGTGTTTGAGGAAACAGTATGAGTAAATTAGCCGTTATGCTGGGTGGACACACCTTTGAAATCGAAGTGAAATGGATCCCGCCAGATGGGAAACCTTTTCCGGTAGTCGTCAACGGCGAGACGGTGTCCGTCGTTGTTCCCGCCGCCAACCGCCCAGGAGCAGACCTGGAGTGGATCATTGTAGACGACCGCCCTTATGAACTCGTTTTCGACGCCGAACTGCGCTGGATTCGCTCATACAGCGGCATTCACCGGCTGGAAGTGCGGGACATGGAAGCCACTTTTGCCCGCCCACCCAGCGGGGATGGGCGCGTCAAAGCGCCCATTCCGGGCCTGATCACGCGCGTGATCGTATCCGTAGGGCAGGCAGTCCAGGTCGGGCAGCCGCTGCTCGTTCTGGAAGCGATGAAGATGGAAAACGAAATCCGTTCGCCGGCTGCGGGATTTGTTACCTCCTTGCACGTGCAATCGGGTCAGAGCGTGGCGCGTGGCGAGGTGATGGCGGAAATTAAATAGGGCGGCGGCAGGTACAAAACGCCTATGCGGTTGCGCCTGTAAAAAAGACCCGACCGGGTTAAAATGGATGCCTATTGCTTAACCGTTTCTCTGGGGAAATTGCATGTTTAACCTGACAACGCTGTTATGGGGATTGCTGGCTTTGGCCATCGTGCGTGGCAACCGCATCTGGTATGCGCGGAAGATCAGGGCGCTGCGCGTGCCGCGGCGGCCATGGGCGCACCAACTGCTGGCAGGCGCAGGCGTAGCGGCGGCTATTTTTACGCTGACGCGCCTCCGCGCGGGGGTGCACCCGCTGGATGTGATTGGGTTTTTGTTGGCGGCGGCGGCGGCGTTTGCCGGCATCCGCTTTATCTTCACCACCGTCAGCAGCCACATTCCTGGGCGAAAAATTGCAGTTGCGCCGGGCCAGCCGGCCCTCGATTTCACCGCTCTGAATGGACGCGGTGAAAGTTTCACCCTTTCCTCCTTAAGCGGGCGCGCTCCCGCGCGGGGGCGGGGCCCGATTCTGATCAAGTTCTTTCGCGGCCATTGGTGACAATATTGTCGCGCTGAGTTGCAGCGCTGGCAGGCTCTATGGCCCGAATTTGCAGCCCTGGGGGTGCAGTTGGTAGCCATCAGCCCAGACACGCCGGCAGAAGTAGCCCTGATGCAGGAGCGAGAAGGGCTGCAAAATATCATTTTATTGAGCGATGAAGAATTGGTCGTGGCGCAGATGTATAATCTGATGCACGAAAACGCCCTGACGGATTACCCCAAACGCAAACTGCGGCGTACCTTAATGATTCCTACGACCCTGCTCATTGGCGCAGATGGGCGGGTGAAGTGGCTAGAACAAACGGATGATTACCGCATCCGCGAAGATGCGGCGCACGTCCTGGCTGCCGTTAAACAGGCGCTGGCTGGCTAGCGCCTGCGGGTTTCACCGCAAAGCGCCTGCGGACTTCACCGCAAAGCTCCGTACTGAGCTTGCCGAAGTGACGCTGGCGGCGCGGGCGCGCTCTCGTGCCTGAATCGTATTCCACGTAACACCTGGTTTATATGACATCCTCTACCCAGGCAAAACCACCGTTGTCCGATGAACAACTCATTGCCGCCTGCCGCGCCGGGGATAAGGAGGCCTGGCAGGCGTTGGTGCAGCGATATTCGCGCCTGGTGTATACAATACCTCTGCGCTATGGCTTGACGCCGGCAGAAGTTGAGGATGTTTACCAGACTGTGTGGATGAACCTGCTGCAAAATTTGGGGCAACTGCGCCAGCCAGAACGCCTATCCGCCTGGCTGGTGACCACCGCCCGCCGCCAGTGCTGGGAGCAGCGCCGCCATGCCTCTTACACGCGCGTGGCGACTGTTCCGCCTGATGAAATCCCGGCTGATAGTTGGGTAGAGGCGATGACGGCGGAAGAGATTGTGGCTCGCTACCAGCAGCACGAGACGCTGCGGCAGGCAGTCTCCCGCCTGGGCGAACTTTGCCGCAAGCTGCTGCAGCTTCTCTATTATGCCGTTGCCCGCCCCACCTACAGCCAGATTGCGGCGGAACTGAATCTGGCTATTGGTTCCATCGGGCCCACACGCGCCCGCTGCCTGGAAAAATTACGCCAGTTGATGGTGGAGTAGTGGCGAGTGGCGAGTGGTCAGTGGACAGTGGCGAGTGGTCAGTGGACAGTGGAGCCGCTCCTTCGAAAATAGCGTGTCGTAGGGCGGGTTGGCAACCCGCCCATGCTTCTAAAATAATCTCACGCGGCAGTCCGCTTACGCGGCGGTCCGCTTACGCGGGACGCTGACGCCGTTCGGCGGCGCGGATGCCGAGAAAATGCAGGGCATGAATAACCGCCTGTCTACCTCTCTCCCTTAAGATCACCCCGTACAAAAGAACTATTTTTCGCAAATGCGTGGTTTTGGGTGTATTTTCAGGTCATCCTTTCTCTCTGTTGAGGCAGAGAGATGTCAATGACCACTGTTCCTGAGACTGCTCACATCCCGTTCGAAGTCCTGGCCGATTACGCAGAGGGCCGGCTTTCGACAGACAGCGCGGCGGGCGTTGCCGCCCACCTGGCCGGCTGCGCGCGCTGCGCGGCAGATGCGGGCTGGCTGCGCCAGACTATCCGGTTGATGGGCAGCGACGATTGGGCAGAAGCCCCGCCGGAACTGGTACGGGCGGTTATTCTGGCTTTTGCGCCTGCCTCCCATCCTGCCACTGCTGCCCGCCGCCGCGCCTCTGTCTGGCTGCCTCTGATCGCGGTCGCCGTTCTGATTTTGATAGGGCTGGGCATTGGCCGCGGCGGTCGCGGTCGCTCCGGGGGGATGCCGGCAACCTATGCAGCAGCGGAGTTGCCGACGCCCCTACTGCCGGCAGCTATGGTTACGCAGCAGGCGGGAGTGGTGGAGATTAAGCGAGCCAGCAGCGCTGCCTGGCAGCCCACCGCCGGCGATACTATTGTGCAAGCCGGCGATCAGGTGCGCACCGGGGCGGGCGCAGAGGTTACCCTGCCCCTGTTCGATGGTAGCGCTCTCGATCTGGCAGCTAATACGGAGCTAAGCCTGGAAATTGCCCAACCAACGGCTGACGGCGCGGGGCGCGTGATTGTGCTGCAGCAGAAAACGGGCCGGATTCACTATCAGGTACAAACAGACAGGACGGCAGCGTCCCGGTTTGAAATCAACACCCCCACGGCTACAGTTTTGGTGCGCGGCACGGTTTTCGACATGGAAGTGAAGGAAAACGGAGCCACCAGGGTTTCTGTCAGCCAGGGCCAGGTGGCGGTGCGCGCCCAGGGCAGCCAGTTAGAAGTCAGCGCGGGGCAGGTCGCTCAGGTGGAGCCGGGCGCGCCGCCCGTGTTAAGCGGCGCCGAAATAGTTGCGCCGACCAGCCAATTAACACCTCCCCTACCCCAAACTGAGATGCCAGTAGCTACGCCAACAGAAGCTGCCAGGACCACTCTGTCTCCAACACTCTCGCCTACACCTACTCATCTTACTGTGGAATCTGGCCCACCGGACTTGCCTGTTCCTGCGGACTTGCCGGCAGGGACAGAGTCACCGGGGCCGCCAACAGACGTGCCAGGGCCGCCAACGGACGTGCCAGGGCCGCCAACGGACGTGCCAGGGCCGCCAACGGATGTGCCAGGGCCGCCAACGGATGTGCCAGGGCCGCCAACGGATGTGCCAGGGCCGCCAACGGACGTGCCAGGGCCGCCAACAGATGTGCCAGGACCGCCAACGGACGTGCCAGGGCCGCCAACAGACGTGCCAGGGCCGCCAACGGATGTACCAGGGC
>JAGVTM010000070.1 GCA_019136785.1 Chloroflexota bacterium
GAGACAGGCAGGGGCGCGCCGCCGCTGGTGCAAAAGCGCAGGGAGGACAGGTCGGATTCCGCCCAATTGGGGGCCTGGGTGAGCATCTGGTACATGGTGGGCACGCCGGCAAACAGGGTCACCCGCTCCTGGGCAATCAGGTTTAACACCTGGGCAGCATCAAACTGGCGGGTGAGGATGGTGACGCCGCCGAGGATGACGTTGGGCAGGGTGTAGACGAAGAGGCCGCCGGTGTGGAAGAGGGGGAAGACGTTCAGGTAAACGTCGTCGTGGTGCAGATCGTGGATGATGGTGTTGAGGGTGTTCCAGGCGACCATGCGGTGGGAAATCTGGGCAGCTTTGGGCAGGTCGGTGGTGCCGCCGGTGAAGATAAGGGCGGCAATGGTCTCTTCGTTGACGGAAGCGGCGGTAACGGGGGCGGGGCTGGCGGATTGCAGGGCGGTTTCGTAGTGGAGGCTGGCGCTGCCTGCCCCATCCAGGTGAAGGTAGTGGGTAATGCTGTCGGCGCGGTCATCTGCTTGCAGTTGGGTCACGCTGGGGAGGAAGTCGCCGGAGTAGATGAGGAGTTTGGGGGTGGTGTTGGCCAGGATGCCGGCAATTTCGCGCCAATGCAGCCGCCAGTTCAGGGCGGTGTGGATTGCGCCCAGCTTGCTACACGCAAAAAAGGTGTCCAGGTGTTCCACGCCGTCCCGCGCCAGAATAGCCACGCGGTCGCCGGGCTGGACGCCAGCCGTCTGGCGCAGCCAGTTCGCCAGGCGGTTGGCGCGTTCGTTCATTTGGGCATAGGAGAGTCGCCAGGGGGGGGATTTGCCGGCATCCACCACCGCCAGCCGCTCTGGAGAATAAATAGCCCGTCGTCCAAGATAGTCGCCAATGAACATTGTATAATAGTGGTGAGTGAACAGTGGTGAGTGAACAGTGGTCAGTGGCCAGTGAAGAGTGTTCGTGGTCACTATTTATGAAGGGGCAACGATGGAACAGAAAGTAAACAGCTACCGCGATCTGGTTGTTTGGCAGAAGTCTATTCAACTGGTGACAAAAGTGTATACATTGTCACGTGATTTTCCCAGGCAGGAAACTTACAGTTTGGTTGACCAGATGCGACGGGCGGCGATCTCCATTCCTTCCAACATCGCCGAAGGTCAGGCGCGCCGTTTTACGACAGAGTTCCGCCATTTTCTCCATGTAGCGTCAGGTTCTCTGGCTGAACTTGACACGCAAACGGTCATTGCTAATAAACTCGGCTATCTTTCGGCTGAACAGTTACAGGAAATCGAATCAGATATCATCGAAATCCGCAAAATGCTGCATGTTCTCATTGCCCGCCTGCCCCGCAACCGTTGACCCATACCTCGCCGCCACTACTCACTGACCACTCACCACTGTCCACTCACCACTGTCCACCGTCCACTGCCACAGGCTGACCGCCATAGAAATGCCGCCGCCGCTGGCGCAGAAGAGGACGAGATCGCCGCGGCGGGGACCGCGACCCTGGGTGAGGGCGTCGTCCAGAGCCATGGGGATGCAGGCGGAGCCGGTGTAGCCCCATTTGTCCATCACCCAGTGGGTCTTGGTCAACGGCTGCCCCAAATTGGACATGGTACTCTTGATGGTGTTCAGGTTTAGCTGCGTAAAGACAAAGAAAGCGACGTCATCCACCGTCACGCCCGCTTTAGCCACAACGTCTTGAATGAGGGTGGGCCAGTTGTCGGAGTTGAAGGTGGGAGGGAACTTCTTGACAAATTGCACGCGCGGCGGCGCTCCGGACGCGCCGCCGTTTTGCGGGATGGGGGTGATGGGGCAGGCGGCGCCGCCGGTGTAGATGCCCAGGGCGTCATAGTAGCCGCCGTAAGCCACGATTTTGCTGGCGAGGAAGCCGGGGGACGCGCCGGCGCCCAGGACGACGGCGCCTGCGCCGTCGGCGAATAGGGTGCAGGTTTTGTGGTCGCTGTAATCCACAAAGCGGGTCATGCCGTATGCGCCAACGACCAGGATGTGGTTGATGCCGGCATCGGTGAGGATGTGGCGGGCGGCGGTGTCCAGAGCCGTCACCCAGCCGGCGCAGGCGCAGTTGAGGTCGAATGTGCCGGCATTCCACCCCTCCCCCGCCCCTTCCGCCTGCCGCAGCTTTTCTTGCAACACGGTGGCGGTGGCCGGACTGAGGTAATCGGGCGTATCCGTGGCCACGATGATTAAATCCAGGTCTACGGCGCGCAGGTTGGCGCGCGCCAACGCCTGCCGCGCGGCGTGCAGGGCCAGGTCGCTGGTCGTCTCATGCGCCGCCATCACCCGCCGTTCGCGGATGCCCACGTTTTGCACCAGCCAGTTATCAATGTCTCGCTCTGGGAAGAGGGCGGCAAAAAAGGCATTGGGCAGCGCCTTTGCCGGCACATACCGCCCCGTACTCAAAATCTGCGCATATCGCGTCATACATCCGCCTGTTGCCTGCTGCTTGTTTCTTATTTGTACCTATTCACCGCAAAGACGCCAAGATAAGTGGGTGTCCGCCCCGCCGGTGACACACCAGTAAATCGTGGTGATCCCTTTAACCGTCTACCGGCCCCGCAAAGCGAGCACTTCGGCGAGCAGCCCCGCATTATCCGGCGGCATCGGCGACGGGCAATTTTTGGCGCGTCTGCGCCCAAAATTGCCCAT
>JAGVTM010000353.1 GCA_019136785.1 Chloroflexota bacterium
TGGAGAAGCTGCGGCAAATTGACGCCGCCGCCGCGCAGTTGGGCATGCTCGCCAGAGTTCACCTGAAAATTGACACGGGCATGGAGCGGATTGGCGTGCACTATTACAACGCGGACACCCTCTTCCGGGCCACACTGCGCTGCCGGCATTGCCACATTGAAGGCGTTTTTTCCCATTTTGCCAACGCCGACGCGGCTGACCTGACGTCGGCGCGGCTGCAATTGGATCGTTTTCAAGAAGCGCTGCGTTTCTATGAAAAGCACGACCTGCCCCTGCCGCTGCGGCACATGGCAAACTCTGGCGCTATTCTGCAACTGCCAGAGAGTTATTTTGACATGGTGCGTGCCGGCATTTTGCTTTATGGCGTCTACCCCTCTGCCGAGGTTCCCCATACCATTCCCGTTCAGCCCGTGCTAACCTGGAAATCCCGCGTCGTCTACTTCAAAGTCGTCAAACCGGGCCACTCCGTCAGCTACGGCTCTACCTGGACGCCTGATGCCATGACCCGCGTGGTCACAATTCCCGTAGGCTATGGAGATGGCTACTTTCGCCGGCTTTCCAACAAAGCCTGCGTCATCATTCGCGGACGGCGCTACCCGGTGGTGGGGCAGGTGTGCATGGATCAGTTTATGGTCAACATCGGTTGGGACAGCGCCTACAATGGGGATGAAGTTGTCCTGATGGGCGAAGCAAATGGGCAGACCATCACCTGTGCCGAACTGGCGGAATGGGCAGGCACCATTCCTTACGAAGTGCTGACCAACATCAATACCCGTGTGCCGCGCGCATACATAACAGCAGAGCCCTGATTGGACATTAAGAAAATAATCGGGCAATCCCATCCCGATTGCCGGGGAAGGGGGTTGGGGGCTTGCTCTTGGGGTGTCTTCACCTGGGGGTGTCTTCACCTGGGGGTGTCTTCACCCCCGTTTGCCGAATTATTTCCTCAAACCTCAAACAGGGCTCTAGAAAGCACTCAGCCCCTGGCCAGGAGGGGAAACCAGGGGCTGAGATGCTTGTTTGGCGACTTCAATCCTAATGATAGGCAGAAAAACTAAGTTAAGCCTGAGTTCAGTATGAGCGGGCTGTTAATAAAGGGCGTCTGGGAACGTGTTGATCCCTGCCATATAACCTACCCGTTTAGCCATGCGCACGCCATTCCACGACTGGTCAATAGCCGCCAGAACCCCATCGTGAATAGCCCAGGCGCGCCCGCGCACCGTGCGCCACTGCTCAGGCTGGCGGAAAGGCGTGCTGCCATCCAGGGCAGCGTGCAGCCGCCCGTCAGGTTGAAACTCCTGGTGGATTTCTTGCATCAGCCGCCGCCCGGAAATGTAAGCGCAGCCGCGTCGCTCAAAGAGCCAGGCATCCAGGTAGGTTAGCGGCTCCAGATAGAGCGCCGTGTGCCCCAAAACGGCGGCAAACCATTCCAAACCCTCCATGACTAACCGCGAGGCGCGCAGCCCCAGGCGGATTTGGGCGGGCGCCAGACCTGCCTGCATAGCCCGCTCTTCTTCGGCTAGATTGCGATGGATGGTGCCGAACAGGGTGTCGCGCCCTTCCAGGGAGCGATCGGTATAGTAGCGGGGGCTGTCGGGATCGCTGAGTACGAGTAAATTGATGTCAATGCCGTTGAAGATGTTGTCCGCCAGTTCCAGGAAGTAGAACGGATCGCGGGCATCCGGTTGGTGCCAGGCGGTCAGGCGCAGCAGATGTTCGTGGGGTTCAGCCTGGACGGTGACCAGGCTGGCGCCGCCGGCGCCTTCCCAGGTAATCGGGTTCAGGCGAAAATGGGTCAGCAGGGTGGGGGGAATGAGCAGGCGAAAGAGGCGGCGCTTCAAGCCGCTGGACAACTGATTGACAGCCAGCAAGGGCACTGGCGTATCGGGATCGCGCCCCAGGCGCAGAGCGGAAAAGGTAGGGATGGCTGGCGGCTGTTCCTCAAATTCTGGAAACATGCGATTCTCCCGTGGGATCAGTGGTCAGGTATGAATAAGGACGCGGCGGCGGCGGCTGCCCCAATGTTCGGGGCGGGCGTCAAAGTGACCGGCTAACTGCCAGCCGCAATTCTGGCAGGCGGCGTGGGCGTCCAACCGCCATTGGCCCAACTCGTGCCAGTTGCGCTCAATGAGAAGTTGGCCACAGCCGGGGCAGTAGGTAGATTGGCCTGCGCTGTCCCAGACGTTGCCTGTGTAGACGTGGTGGATGCCGGCAGCCAACGCCTGCCGTCGCGCTCTGGTCAATGTGGCTGGCGGCGTGGGCGGCACGTCGCGCAGCTTGAAGTCGGGGTGGAAGGCTGTGAAATGCAGCGGCACATCTGGTCCCAGGTTGTCCATATACCAGGCGCACAACTGGTCAATTTCCGCCGGGTCATCGTTATGACCGGGGATAAGCAGGGTGGTTACTTCTAGCCAGACAGACGATTCCTGCTTCAGCCAGCGCAGCGTGTCCAGCACCGGCTCCAGGTGGGCAAAACAGAGACGTTGGTAAAAATCCTCGGTGAACGCTTTCAGATCAATGTTGGCGGCGTCCATGTGCGCGAAGAAATCGGCGCGGGCCTCTGGCGTAATGTAGCCGGCGGATACCGCCACCGTCTTAATACCCTGGGCATGGGCAGCTACAGCGCAGTCAATGGCATACTCGGCA
>JAGVTM010000317.1 GCA_019136785.1 Chloroflexota bacterium
GGATGGTCGGTGACTGTTTCCACCAGGAAAAAAACGCCGCCTGGCGCCAGGCAGCGCTCAATTTCCGCCAACACAGACGCATAATCAGCCACGTGGTGCAGCACGTGAGCCACGTATATCATATCAAAAGCTGCGTCGGCGAAAGGCAACCGCTCCCCCGTGGCTTGCAGCACGTCCAGACGGTGTCGCCGCGCCTGGCGCAGCCGCTGCCAGGAAACCTCCAGCCCCACGCGGTGAGCCGGCAATCCGGCAAAGCGCAGTAGATTTTCGCCATCGCCGCAGCCAATATCCAGCAGTCGCCCGCCGCCAATGCCGGCAGCCAACCCCCGTTCCACTTCCCGATAGCGAAATAATTTGGTGCGAAAACGCAGCAGTTTAGGGTGCATTTGCCCCACCTCCCCGCTGGCTGTTCCGCGTGCGCCAGAACAAGACCGCCCCCGCCAGCGTCAACCACAACCCGCTGCCGGCAGCAATGGCCGGCAAATGCCACAACTCCTGGTGGAAGACCGCCATCAGCCCCACCTGCGCCGCCATAGCTATCCATATCAGGTAGACAAAGCGCGTTTCATTTAAGGAAAGGAAGTAGTTGAGCCAGACGTTAGCCAGCGACAGAAACATCATCGCCAGCCCCAACAAGCCCAACAGGGAACCGGGCACCTGGTAGGCGCTGCCCACCGTCAGACGCACAATAGGCTCCGCAAAGAAGAAGTAAATCAGCGCCACGCCGCTGCAAAGCAGCCCCACAATGAGCATAGCCGGCAAGAGAATGCCCGCCGGGTCCCGCTTCTCTGCCTGCCGCTGCGCCGCCTTGGGGAACAGGATGAGCACAATTGCCAGTGGGAAAAACTGCACCACCTTACCCAACGTAACCGCCGCGCCGTAGTTGCCCGCCAGCAATGGCGTGAAGTACCGCCTGGCCAGAATGGCGTCCATATTTGCCAACAAGGCAAACCCCACCAGACCAGCCCCAGAGTACGCCGCGTAACGCAGGAAATCACCAGATGAGACCTGATGATGCTCTACAGGCGCAGCCCGCCAGAAAGCCCGCCCCAGCAGCCACAACCCGAACAGCAGCGCCGCCGCGCTGGCTGCCGGCAGCGCCGTCATTGCCCCAAACGCCCCCCAGCCAGCCAGCATCAGCCAGACGCCCACCGCCAGACGCAGCCCGGCCTGCACAATTTGCACGTTGCCCAGCGCCGCAAAACGCTGCGTCCCTTGCAGCACGCCGCCCACCACCGGACGCGCCGCCATCAACGCCGTGGTTGCCGTCAG
Organism: Chloroflexota bacterium; assembly: GCA_019136785.1. Classification (GTDB taxonomy): domain Bacteria; phylum Chloroflexota; class Anaerolineae; order Promineifilales; family Promineifilaceae; genus JAGVTM01. Next base: position 1,273 of record JAGVTM010000317.1, read on the forward strand.
CGCCATCACCGCCGGTACGTCATCCGTTCGCAAAAAACGGGCAAAAGGGGGGCTAAGCAGCAGCAGCAACAGCGTCGCCCCCCCACCCCACACCCAGGCAGCCGCAAAGGTACGGCGAAAAAATGACGCCGTGCGCGTCGCCGCATTGGGTTTAGCCTGGAACCCGGCGACGTAATGGGTAATGACCGTCTGGATCACGCGCGAACCAACGACCAGTACCTGACCCGCGCCCGCCAGGGCAACCAGCGTGCCAAACTCGGCAGGAGAGAGCAGCCGCCCCGCTACCAGGTTAAACAGATAATCCAGGCCAAACGCCAGGGTCGTGCCGGCAACCAGCACGACCCCTTGTCGCATGGAGCGCGAAGACGTCACATAACGCGCCAGCCGGCTCGCCCACAAACGAACTGATTGCCAGCGCCTATCCGAGCTTTTTGTACCTATACAGACCCTCTGGAATTCCACCGCCCGCACACGCAAACCCCAAAGTCTTCCTCTTTGCGTCCTTTGCGTCTTTGCGGTGAATAGATACAGCTTTTGTAACTATACAGGTTGAAATTTTCACCCACTCCCCAGCCCTCACCCTAAAGGAAGAGGTCGCCAGAGTCCCTCCCCATTTAGGGGGAGGGTTAGGGTGGGGGTAAGCCTCACCTGCATAGTTACCAGCTTTTTTGTTCTCTCCGCGCCTTCCGCGTCTCCGCGTGAACCCAATTCCATAGAGCGCAGGCCATACCCGGCATCAAGGCAAACCAATACCCGTCTGCGCAAACACAGGCGCAAAAGCCCAATCCGTGGCATTAACCACCACCACGTGCGTCATCTCCCCCGTCAGGCTGCCGCTGCTGATCACGCCTTCGCTGCGAATCAGCGTGAACGCCGTCAGATTGGGATCAACCACGGCATCATAAGAGATGAGCAAATCCAGCCCCTCATCCAGACTGCCGCTCCATTCAATCCGGTTTAGCGCCTGGTTGTAACTACCGCCCAAAGAAACGCTGCCCGGCACATAGGTCATGTGCGCTGGAATAGGCACGTATACCGCAGCCGATCCCTCTTCGTCGCCGCTGTTCACCACCCGAATCTTATACTTGATCGTGTCCCCTGGATCGGCCATACCGCTGCCCGTCAGGTGGCTGTCCAGAAAATACGCGGGATGCACCACCGTGGCCCATAAGATGTCTCGTTTGCCGTTGCTGTCGCCCGGGATCAGGTTGCTGGCTTCCGAAGAGACGGCTATGCCGCTGCAATCAGGCGAAACCACCCCCTTGTGCGAATCCAGATTGCCCCACTGCCCATCGCTGTTCTGGCTGACGATGCGCACTTCGTCCGTCATCCGGTCATAAAAGAAGATGTCGCGCACGCCGTTTGT
>JAGVTM010000197.1 GCA_019136785.1 Chloroflexota bacterium
CTGTTGACACGGCTGACCATACCCGCCGCGCCGCAGACACCTTAGCCGACATTAAAGCGGACATGGCCCAGTTGCGCGCCATCGCAGAGCAGACCGCTGCCGCTTACTGGCAGCGGTTTACGCCGCCTGACGTGAAGCCTGCCGACCTGGCGGAAGCGACTACCCGTTACCTTACCTACCTGTTAGACCGTTACCGTTACCTTGACTTTCAGGGCATGGGCATGACCGATCGCGTGGCTTTGACCCTGCCCTTGCTGGAAATGTACGTGCCCCTGAAGGCGCGTGTGCAGTTGCCTGAAGGGGAAACCTGGTCGCGCGACCTCAAACTGGCGGGCCGCCGCCCTACAGAGGAAGAAGCGGCGGCGATGGGGCAGCGGTTAAGCGAACCGCGCCCGCTGTTGGATTTGCTGCAAGAGCAGCCGGGGCTGATCATTCTCGGCGATCCAGGCGCAGGCAAAACGACCTTCCTCAAATATGTGGCGGTGCGCCTGGCGTTGGGCGAGGGCGCGGCCCTGGGCCTGGGGCAGCGGCTGCCGCTGCTCATCCCGCTTTTTGCTTATGGCCAGGCGCTGGCCAAGAAAGACATCCCCCTGGACGAGTTCATTCCTGACTATTATCGCGCGCAGGGTATACGCCTGCCTCTGGATGAGGCGTTGTCTGTGGCGCTGCGCCAGGGCGGGGCGCTGTTCTTGCTGGATGGGCTGGACGAAGTACCTTCGGTGACCCTACGCCATCTGGTGGTGCAGCGGGTGCGCGACTTTTTCGCTTTTTATCGCGCCGCCGGCAACAAATTCATTCTCACCAGCCGCATTGTCGGTTACCTGGACGTGCGTCCCAACGATAAGCATTTGACGGAATGCACCCTGGTGGATTTTGAGCAGGCGGAAATTGAGGCGTTTGTGGCTCGCTGGTCAGAGGCGGTAGAACGCGCCATCCGCGGGCGAGATGCGCACAGCGCCCAACGCGCGGCAGCGGAAGAGCAGGCGGCGCTGTTGCACGCCATCGCCCACAACCCAGGCGTACGCCAGTTGGCGGCGAACCCGCTGCTGCTGACGATTCTGGCGCTGATGAAGCGACAGGGAATTGCTTTACCCGAGCGGCGGGTAGAACTGTACGATCAGTACGTGCGCACGCTGGTGCGCCACTGGCTGCTGGCGCGCAGCCTGGATCGGCGGGCGGCGCGGGAACTGGATGTGGTGGAGACGGTGCGCGTATTGGGGGCGCTGGCGTTGTGGATGCAGCAGACCAGCCCAGACAAGGGTCTGGTGCGGCAGGCGGCGTTACAGCGGCAGTTAACGGCGATTTACGCCGCCCGCGATCAGGCGCAACCCGAGGCGGCGGCGCGCCAACTGCTGCAAGATGCCCGCGAACAGGCGGGTTTGCTGGTGGAACGCGGCGGGCGCACCTACGGCTTCATTCACAAGACCTTCCAGGAGTACCTGGCGGCGGTGGGTATTGCCCAACAGGGGCAAACGACGCTGGATGCCGTCATTGACCTGTTGGCGGAACATGTGGCTGACCCTTACTGGCGCGAGGTGGCGCTGTTGACCATCGGCTATATGGGCGTGATCCAGCAGCGGGATGAGGCTGCCAGCGAAACGCTGCTGCGCCTGATAACGCGCGCCCCTGGACTGCCGGGCCAGGCGGTCATCCTGGCGGGAGAGGCGGCGCTGGACGCCTGGCCCGGCGGCGTGACCCTGCACTGCCGCGCCCAGGTGGCGCAGGCGCTGGAACAGACGGTGCAGTCAACTACGGCGGCGGCGGCGCAGCGGGTCCAGGCGGGCGTTATCCTGGGACGGTTGGGGGATACGCGCCCTGGGGTGATGGCGCTGCCGGCTGCCGACATGTCCATTCTCGGTGAAGCGGCGCGACTGCCCGACCTCCAGTTTTGCTTTGTGCCTGCCGGGCCTTTTTGGAGCAGCGAAGATGACAAAACGGGCCAGGTGGTGGAACTTCTGAATTACCCGTACTGGATCAGCCGCTTCCCCATCACTAATGCCCAGTTTGACGCCTTTGTGGCGGCGAGCGGCTATGCGCAGCCCGACTATTGGCTTGAGGCGGCGCGCGCGGGCGTCTGGCGCGAAAACCAGGTGATGGGGCGGGAGTGGCTGGACAAAGAGCCGCGCCGCCAACCTTATGATTTCGGGCAGCCCTTTAGCCTGCCCAACCACCCCGTAGTGGGCGTCACCTGGTACGAGGCGCTGGCTTTCACCCGCTGGCTGACGGCGCAGTTTGGCAACCTGCCCGCGTCCTGGCGAGTGCAGTTGCCTTCGGAAATCGAGTGGGAAAAGGCGGCGCGCGGCGGCTTGCAGTTGCCGTCCGCGCCGCAGGTAAGCTCCCTGGCGCAGCTACTGCCGCGACAGATGCCCGACGTATCCCTGGTAGACAACCCGCGCCCGCGCCGCCGTTACCCCTGGGGCCAGAGCCAACTGGCTGACAAACTCTCGCCAGAGCTGGCCAACTATGGCCAGGAGCAAGGCGCGACCAACGCTGTGGGCTGCTATGCCGCCGCCCGTTCTCCTTATGGCGTCGAGGAGATGGCGGGCAATGTGTGGGAATGGACGCGCAGCCAACACCGTTCCTGGCCCTATGACCCAGGCGATGGGCGCGAAAACGTGACCCAGGTTACCAATCA
>JAGVTM010000213.1 GCA_019136785.1 Chloroflexota bacterium
TGATCCAAATGGGGTCATGGAAGTTGAAGGCGTTTCAGCCACATTTGACGAGTTGCGCGCTGGCGTTGAGACAGCCGATGGCGAACGTCTGACCTGGATTGGCAACCGCCGCCTGGGCCGGATTGAGGTGCAAGAACAGGTCTGGACCGTCAGTTGGGATTTCTCGCTGGATAACTATAAGCAGGTACTGGCCGGGCAGAGTTTTGAGTTTACCAGGCCAGACGGCACCGTCGAAGTGGTTCCGGGCGACAACATGACGGGCGCCTTTCTCAACAGTCTGGCTGTGGCTGTGCCCTCTACGGTGATCCCCATTTTGATCGCTGCTTTCGCTGCGTATGCCTTTGCCTGGATGAATTTTCCAGGGCGGCGCTGGATGTTTATTCTGGTGGTGGCTTTGTTGGTAGTGCCTTTGCAAATCGCCCTGGTTCCTATCCTGCGCGACTACCGGGTGTTGCAGTTGAACGGTACTTTTCTGGCTATCTGGCTGGCGCACACAGGCTTTGGGCTGGCTTTAGCTACTTATCTGCTTTACAACTACATCAGCGGTCTGCCACGCGAGACGTTGGAGTCAGCTTTTGTGGATGGGGCGTCGCACTTTACCGTTTTTACGCAATTGGTGCTGCCGTTGTCCGTGCCGGCATTAGCCTCTTTCGCCATTTTCCAGTTCTTGTGGGTGTGGAATGACTACCTGGTGGCCCTGGTTTTCCTGGGCGGCAACCCCGAGTTTGAACTGGTCACGCAGCGCATGGCGGCTATCGTGGGTTCGCGCGGCAGCGAATGGCACCTGTTAACGGCTGGCGCTTTTGTTTCCATGGTTTTGCCGCTGCTCGTCTTCTTCTCCTTGCAGCGTTACTTTGTACGCGGCTTGCTGGCTGGCTCCGTGAAGGGGTAATCAAATGACGCAAAACAGCTTACAAAAGTCTGGCAGATTGCTGTAAGCGTTTTGCGACCAATGTTGGCGGCTCTAACATGACCAAACTCACCTTTCCACCCGGGTTTCGCTGGGGTGTGGCGACTTCCGCCTATCAGATTGAAGGCGCATGGAACGAAGATGGGCGTGGGGAATCCATTTGGGACCGCTTTGTGCATATGCCGGGCAATGTCCAGGATGGTTCGACGGGAGATGTTGCCTGCGATCATTATCACCGTTGGCGCGAAGATGTGGCTTTGATGCAGCAGTTGGCCATCCAGGTGTACCGTTTCTCGGTTTCCTGGCCCCGTATTCTGCCGGCAGGCTTCGGTCAGATCAATCAGGCTGGTCTGGATTTCTATGATCGCCTGGTAGACGGTCTGCTGGCGGCAGGCATCACGCCCTTTATCACCCTGTATCATTGGGAACTGCCTGTGACGCTGCAAGATAAAGGCGGCTGGCCCCATCGGGATACAGCCAGCGCCTTTGCCGAACTGGCTGACGTGACCAGCCGCGCTTTAGGCGACCGCGTCAAGAACTGGATCACGCACAATGAACCGTGGTGCACCAGTATGTTGAGCCACGAGTTAGGCGAGCACGCTCCTGGCTGGCGCAATGGCAATGCCGCCCTGAAAACGGCGCACCACGTTTTGTTGTCGCACGGCATGGCTGTGCAGCGCCTGCGCGCCAATGTGCCTGACGTCCAGGTGGGGATTGCCTTGAATTTTGAGCCGGCTGTGCCGGCATCCGCCAGCCCTGCCGACTACCACGCTGCCCGTATCTGGGACGGCTATTACAGCCGCTGGTTCCTCGACCCCCTCTATGGTCGCCACTATCCTGCCGACATGGTTGCCCATTACCGCGCCACCGGCTATCTGCCGCACGACCTGGATTTTGTGCGCCACGGCGACCTGGACTTAATCGCCACGCCCACCGATTTCCTGGGTATCAACTACTACACCCGCCACCTGGCCCGCGCCGCCGACGTTCCAGATAATCTGCCCCAAGAGATATTCCCCGACCCGCCCGCGGCGCGCACCGAAATGGATTGGGAGGTTTACCCCCCCGCTCTCTATCACCTGCTAAACTGGCTCCATTTTGGCTACCGTGTCCCCAAAATCTACATCACTGAAAACGGCTGCAGCTATCTGGACGCCCCTGACGCCGGTGGGCGCGTCAGCGACGAACGGCGCATCCGCTACATGCGCGACCACCTGGCTGCCGCCCATCGCGCCATCGGCAACGGCGTCCCCCTGGCTGGCTATCTGCAATGGTCGCTGATGGATAACTTCGAGTGGGCGCGCGGTTACACCCAACGCTTTGGCATTGTCTACGTGGACTACGAAACACAGCAGCGCATCCCCAAGGACAGCGCCTACTGGTATCGGGATGTGATCGCTGGCAATGGGTTCGTGATAGCGGACTAACCTCAAGTGGCAGCCATAGTTGTGAGTTGCGCCAGATACCAGCCCAGGTGCGGGACTGCTGCCCGGTCATAAATAGAAATGTGGTAGAATTGCTTGCACATTGAGCAGAGCAACTCGATTTGGAACGGATTTGGAAAATGAGCGAAACAGTGACCCAAAAGTATTGGCGCGAATACAATGGGCAGAGGAACAATCTACATTCCATAAAGGGTTGAAGACGATTGTCTCATACGTCGTGAATCCGATGCGGTGGGCCCGCAATTTTTCTGGCGGCGTGGTTAGAGCATAAGCGCGTTC
>JAGVTM010000590.1 GCA_019136785.1 Chloroflexota bacterium
AAAACACAGCTACGCTAATTGGCTGGTCTACCGCCGCACAAATAGACGTGATGCTCAATCGCTCCCAGTCAAAGCGGCAAAGCACGACCCTTTACTTTATCGAACTGCCTGTGAGCGAACACATCGCCGACAGCCAGCATGTTACCGTCCCCCGCGCCATGTGGTCGTGGCAGTTGCTAGACGAAAGCGGCGTCTACCAGGCCACGCCTGACGATTTGTTTCTGTCTTCCGGGTGGGTAGAATTTGAGTATCAGCCCTGGCCCGCGTTCCAGGGGCTGGCTGCCCGCGAGATGCAATTGTTGCTGCTGGTTTCCTCCGACCAGAGTGCCCTGTCCCCGCCGCAAGTTCGCCTGTGGGACTGGCAAGAGGAAATCTGGACTGCCGCAGGCGACATCCAATGGGGTCTCACCTCTATTCCCAATTTTGCTCCCTACGTGAGCGCGGATAATCGGGTGCGTATTCGGCTGCAGTACGACGATCCGGCGAATGGCTTGCACATTATGGGTGTTTATCCCATTTTGTCGGGCGCTCTGCCTTAGGGTTTGGGCAAGAATCAGTTTGGACTTATGGCAAATATCATTGAAATCAAAAACCTGACCAGACGGTATGGATCGCTAACCGCCCTGAAAGATTTAACCTTAGACGTGGCGCAAGGGGCTGTTGTGGGATTTATTGGGCCAAATGGCGCCGGCAAAACCACCACCATGCGCATCCTCACCACCTTGCTCAAACCGACCAGCGGCGTCGCCTACGTCGCCGGGCACTCCGTTATCAGAGAACCCAAAGCCGTCCGCCGCGTCATTGGGTATATGCCCGACTTCTTTGGCGTTTACGAAGACATGAAAGTATGGGAGTACCTGGATTTCTTCGCCGCCTGCTACGACATCCCCCACGCCGCTCGTGTGGGTATGATTGACGACCTGCTCACCCTGGTAGACCTCAACCACAAGAAGGATGATTTCGTCGAAAACCTCAGCAGCGGCATGAAACAGCGCCTTTGCCTGGCGCGCACCCTGGCGCACGACCCCCAGGTGCTCATCCTGGACGAACCAGCCAGCGGGCTGGACCCGCGCGCCCGTATTGAGATGCGCGAACTGCTGCGGGAACTGAAGAACATGGGCAAAACTATCTTCTTTTCCTCGCACATTTTGTCGGAAGTGGCAGATATTTGCACCAGCATCGCCATTCTGGAAGCGGGCCATCTGATCGCCTATGGCGACATGCAGCAAATGAAACAGCAGCTAAGACCGCACCGCCTGTTTGAACTGCGCATTCTGGGCGAACTGGAACCGGCGCAGGCTCGCCTGCTGCAAACGCCGCACGTCACGTCAATTCTGACTGCGCCAGAGGTAGACATCCCCCCAAATGCCATTCGTTTTGATTTTGCCGGCAGCGACGAACAGCTAAGCGAACTGCTGGCGGGCATGATTGGCAGCGGTGTGCGCGTCATTCATTTAGGCGAAGAACAGGGCGACCTGGAAGACGTCTTTTTGAAAGTCACGCAAGGGTTGGTGCAGTAACCGCCTGGCGGGCCCAACGCACGGCAAATCAGGGACCAGATGAAACAGGCGACCATTGGACAGGTAGAGATGCCCTCCCCGGAAGCCTCGCGGTTGCGCCAGGCGTGGGGTTGGTGGCGCAATCTGGACGAGAATCCGATTTACAGGCGCGAGCGCGGCGACTGGGGCAGACCCAACCCGTACTATAACAACCTGGCCCGCTTCACGCCCTTTATTGTCCTGGGGGCGCTGGCTGTGGGCGCGTGCACCGCCTGGCTGAACCCGCTGTATATGTCGCAGGTAAATGAGGCGTTCATTGTCTCCTGCCTGTTATGTTTGCCAGGCATCCTGACCAACGTCCTCACCTGGTACAGTGCGATCATGGCTCCCGCCTTAACCGCGCCGTCCATCAGCCTGGAGATAAATGCCGGCACATGGGACACCATCCGCACCACGCCGCACAGCGATCTTTCCCTTGTCCTGGCGAAATTTCTGGGGGCCATGTCGCGCCTGCGCATCTGGCCCACGCTGGTGGCTCTCAGCCTGCTGCAAGGCGCCATCCTGTTCGTCTCCGCTTTGATCGTGACCAACCGCGCCGAAGCGCTGCCGCTGCGCCTGGGTCTCTCCTTGTTGGTAGCCGCCAGCGGCGCGCTTCGTCCCTGGGTAGAGGTTGTTTTTGCCGGCATTCTGGGCATGTACCTGTCCACCCACATCCGTTCCACCTCCCTGGCTTTGGCTGCCAGCTACGGCGGGCTGCTGTTTGTGCATCTCTTCAACAACAGCCTGCTCTGGGGTGGCTTCACAAACGTCGTCACCGCCCAGGGCAGCTTCAGCTACGTGCTGGCGCTGGTGGGCCCGACCCTGCTTTACCTGATCCTGAACGCCGCCCTGGGCACGGCCCTCATGCGCCGCGCCCAGCGTCTGGCTGATGAGACCTGACCGGCGAGCGTACCGATGAACCTGCTTACCCAAGACAACCCGTGCGCGCACAACCACACAGGCGCAGCCAACCCATGACCCGTACTCGCCAGGCTGTTACGCTGTTGCTGCAAAATCCAATTGCTCTGAAGGAGCTGCGCAGCCGCATGCGTGGGCGGCGCGCGTTTGTCGTGCTCACCGTCTATGTGACCCT
>JAGVTM010000188.1 GCA_019136785.1 Chloroflexota bacterium
AAGCGATTCCACCAGGGCGCGGCGAGGATCGCCGGCGCTGGTGTGCAAGTAATCGCAATGAGTCAGTTCACCGCCGGCAGTCAGGATGTGGCAACTATATTGAAAAGGAACTTTCTGGTAAGGGGCGCAGCCGTCGAAAGGGGGAATGGCGTAATCAATGGTCTCGAAGTCGAAGAAGTAAAGGGGATAGATCAGTTTTGCCAGTTCAGCGCGAATGGCGACGGCGTCAATGGCGATTTGCTTCTGCTGGATACGTTTGACAAGAGCATCTGCCCGCTTATCGCCCAGGGCAAAATCAGATGGGATGCCGGCAACATAGCGGATGCCTGCGGCTTCTAGCTGCTCCTCTTTTGGTCGTTTCAAATAGGGCACATCGTAAATCGTCAGGTCAGTGATACCCTGCCAGCAGTGGTCGTGGAAGGAACAGGTGTTGGGTTTACGGCAGTGCCGCCCGATGCTGATCTCAGGAATGTCGGGCTGGTTCACAAGCTGGCGCATCAGGGCAATGTCCGCCGCTATCTGCGGCAAATGGGCATCGGCTTCCGCCGTGACGTCGGTCATGGCAAACAGGTCAGACAGGTGGGGATGACGATATGCCTTGTTTATGTGCATGAGGCTTACCTGAGTTACAGGCACGCCTGCCTGCCGCAGCACGTAAAGCTGGAAGGCAACGTCAGCCAGGTGTTCATCTGGCTTATAGCTGGCGCTGGACTTAACCTCAATGAGGCGCCAGCCTGTGTCTGTTCGCGTCAGAATATCTACTTTCACCAGTAAATCCGTTGTGGCAAAAGTGGCCTGAAACAGGGTCTCTGCGCCCCCGGCAATGGCTTGTCTGGTCAGGGGAACCATATCTTCTGGCTGGGGGCAATAGGGAATGACGCGACCATTGGGGAATTGTTGTCGCGCCTGTCTGTCTACCTCTTGCCCCATGCGCAGGCGGCGTTGGGTCGGCTCATCTGGCGCGGCAGCCAGGTGGGGAGAATGGAGGCCTAGCCAGAATGCTTTGGGGCATTGGCTGAACGCCAGATAACGGGTTTTGGTGATCATGCTTGTCTCAATAAGAATGTGTCAATCTAGGGGAACAGGCGGCGGGTTTTGACTTCGGCGATGGCGTTGGGGCGGTAGCGGTAGAGCTTGGCGGGGCGGCCTTCGCCTTCTTTTTGCATTTTACCCGTTTCTTCGATGATGTCGGCGGATAGGATTTTGCGGCGGAAGTTGCGTTTGTCCAGCGCTTCGCCCAGGATGATCTCGTAAGCGTGTTGTAGTTCGGAGAGGGTGAAGGTATCGGGCAGCAGTTCAAAGCCGACCAGGGTGTATTCCAGTTTGTAGCGCAGGCGGGTAAGAGCGTAGTCCAGGATTTCCTGATGATCGAACGCCAGGGGGGGCAAGGCGTTCATGGGGAACCAGGCGGCGGCGGCGGCGTCTTCGGTAGGGTCGGGCAGGGTGACGGCGGGGAAGGGAACCAGGGCGAAGTAGGCGACGGTGATAACGCGGGTGCGGGGGTCACGGTCTGGGTCGCCAAAGGTGTAGAGTTGTTCCAGGTAGACATCGGTGACGCCTGTCTCTTCGCGTAGTTCGCGGCGGGCGGCGGCGTCCAGGGATTCGGAGAGATGGATGAAGCCGCCGGGGATGGCCCACATGCCGGCATATGGGCGATATTTGCGCTGCACCAACAGCACGCGGAGTTCGTTGTCCGCCAATGTGAATACGACCACGTCCACAGTGACGGATGGTTTTTCGTATTTATCTGGATCATATCCAGGCGGTACGTCTTTTATCACAGTCGCCTCCTGCAAACGGCGTCGCTTTTCTGGAATATGCCAACGAGGAATCCCAACGGCGTTGGTGGGCCAGGTTGAATGGGATTCCTCAGGCTGTCCCCTTCGACAGGTTCAGAGTTCGGAATGACCATCTATGCTGACGCGCAAATAAAAAAGTCCCTGGCTCAGCGCCAGGGACTTCTATTTTAACACATAAAATCGTTCGCGTTAGTTGGGCGGGGGCACGGGGGATAGGAAGGGCACGGGCGCTTCGTCGAAGCGGTCTTCCAGGTCGTATTCGCCCGATTCAGGAATGGTCAAGCCGCCCAGTTCCACCCGCTCTGGCAGACTGACGCTGGTGGTGGAGAAGAAGGTGTTGTCTCCCTGCGCGCGCAGCGCCAGGTCAATGTTAATGCCTGTTTCTTGCGCCAGTTTCAGGGCCAGGGCGTCTTGTGCCGGCATACTCAAAATAACCACATCTGGCTTTAACTCCAGCCGCTGCATGGTTGTGTCTGCTGCCGCTGCCACGGCGACGCTCTCTCCTTCAGCCGCAGGCGTGGGCGCGGGCCCTGGCGGCGTCAGATCAGGGATGGTGCCCTGGTTGTTCCACGTGCCCACCCAGACGACTTCCGCCTGCTGGATGGTCAACTGCGTCACCTGACGCGCCCGCTGCGTGCCTTCCTGCCCGCCGCCAGGGGCGATTTCCGCCACCAGATTTATTGTGGGAATCAGTTCCAGCCGGCCCTGCGTCGTTGGTTCAAACAGGAAAGCCCTGCCTTCTAACAGCGCTGCCTGATCCACCCGCTGCGTCACGTTGGGCAAGGCGCTGCGAAACTCGGGATCAATCTCCACCAGCGAAAGGCTCATCATCACGTCCACTCTATCGCCTGGACGCAGCGCGTAAGCCAGGCCAGAGAATGAATCAATGGGGAAAGCCACCGCCACCCGCCCTTCATCTACATAGAGCGACAGATCTGAACCCAGCGCCGTTAACTCGGTAGCATTCACCGCCAGCATGGGGCTTAGAATTTCCTGGCCCTCGCTGATGTCCGTGCGGGCAATCTGCCCGGCTACCAAATCTATTTCGGGAAAGGTAACGCCAGCCAGCACGGCAATGTTCGTTTCTGGTCGCTTTGCTATCTCTACCAATTCCGCTGTCAGGCGCGTCCCCACCGGGATGGGGGCGCGGGCTACCACCACGTCCACGTAGTTGATGGCCGGGGCAGCCGGGGTTGGAGGCGGCAAGCCAGGTTCGCCGCTGCCGGGTTCGCCGCCCTCTTCGCCATTGCTTACCTGGGGAGCGGGCGTGGGGGTGCTGGTCTGATCGCCGCGCCGGTTGAGAAAACTATAGACGCCAATGACAATCAAGACGGCAAGAATGAGCAAGATCAACAAGGTTCTGGCGCGCATATCGAATCCTTCCTTACGAGTTCCGCTGTCCCTGGCTGCTTATTGGTTACCCGTATCTTCGCCGGGCGTCTGATTTTCGCCGCCGCCAAAGACACCTTCAGGCGTGGGGGCTATATCAGGACTGATGACAAAATCATAGTCAGGCGGGATTTCGATGCCAAACTGTTGCAGCAAGTAGTTCAGATCAACGTTCTGAACATTGTACAACTGGCCATCGCCAGGACCGCGCAAGGCATAATCAATGTTGGCGTTGTTTTCCACGGCGTACTTCAAAAACAACTGCTGCTGCGGCGGCAACGCTACCACCAGCACGTCGGGAGGACGAGGGGTGGGGGTAGGAGGCGCGCCTGCTTCAGGTGTAGGCGTTTCAGCCCCGGCTTCGGGAATGGGCGTCGGCGTCATCACCGGTTCAGGCGGTGTCCACTCGCCCACCTGAATCACCCGCGCATTTTGCAGGATCATGGCTACCGGCAGGGGGCGCTGGTCTTCAGAGGGGGCAATGTGGGCAATGTCCCCGGTTGCCAGTTGTTCAAAGCGCCCATAGGGATCCAACACCACTACGGTGCGTAATGTATTCCCTTCCTCGTCCGTTGTTTCCAGAATGAATGTGGCACTGTTTTGCAGCAGCGTCTGGAACTCTTGATCAACTTTGCTAAAGGCAAAGGTGAGCATGATGTCAATGGTGTCGCCCGCAGCCAGGCCATAAGCGACGCTGTTCAGGCGATCCATAGGAACCGAAGCGGCCAGCCAGCCAGAGGGGATGAGCGAGGAGGGCCCATAGTCCTCCCGGCCTATCTGCCGCGGGTCGCGCACCAGCTTGTCGCGCGTCAATGTTTCTCCCTGGAAAATGTCGGAACGCGCATACAAACCAACCACTTCGGCGGTATCCGTGATGGTGTTGGGCCCCAGTTCTGAGCGCAGGCGCACATCTGTGGTCAGTTCTGCCTCGGTCATTTGCCAGCCGCGCGGGACGGTCTGCAGCGAGACAACCACGTTCACCGTTTCCGATAGGGCAGCGCCTTCGGGCTGCGTGATCGCGCTAATGCCTTCCGAGATGTCCGGGATAGTCACCTGATCGCCTGTGCCGCTGCTGGTTGGGGAGGAATCGAGGGAGTTGATGTACAAAAATCCGGCGATTGCCAGAAATACAAGGCCAACAACCAGCATCAGGAGAAAGAGTAAGCGACGACCTCTCATATCATTGTTCCTTCAATTGCATTCTGTGGCGGCGCGCTTAGCAGAACGCGCCTTTGTCGCTGCCCGCGACTCGCTTGCTGGGGCACGATGACGGTCTCACCATAATAATATGTTAACCTGGCGACGGGCATATGGTAACATATGGCAATACCCCTGGCAAATGGTTCTATTGTCATGGGTGGGAGGGAGGGAAGAGGGGGGAGGGAAAACCCCTTCCTTTGTGGGAAGGGGGTTTTCGAAGGGGGCGAGGGTGCGCAGCGTGCTGTGCGCTGCGCACCGCGCCCGGCATTATTTCTCTCAGCGGGAGGGGAAGGGGGCGTCGGTGAGGAGGCGCATCCAGGCCTGCCAGGGATGCGCGTCCAGGGCGGGGTCGGGGGTGGCGGGAGTCAACGAAGGGGGCGCAGGCGTGGCTGTGAGGGGCAGCGGCACTACCCGTTTTTCACCGGGGAGAAGGTAGCCGGCTTCGTTGCGGGCGTAATCAGCCACGTAATCCTGACTCTCTACGTAAGTGAGCGTGGCTTGCAGTTGGGTTTGCCGGGTGGTTTCAGCCATGACTTCGGCGCGCAGCGAATCTTCATTGACGCCCACGTTGCGCCCGGCCTGGGCGCGCCGGTTCAGGTCTAGCACGATGATCAGGCTGGCGACAACGACGAGCAGAACGAGCACCTGGGTTAAGGTCAGGAAAGGTTGTGAGCGCAGCCGTTTGGGTTTCATGGCAGACCTGTATTGCCTGTGGGACGGAGACCGAATTTAGCCGGGCCCGCCAGAAGCGCCGGAAACAGCGGCGGCGGGCCGGCTGCCAGGAAGATCGGTTTGGGGGCAGCGGAGATTTTGCCGGCGCTGGCCAGGAAGCGTCCCCCGCCCAAGTCATGGTTGGGAGATTGGCTGAGTAAGCCGGCATCGCTGCGCATGATCAGCGGGGTATAGAGTACCTCGCCGACCAGAATGACAACGGATTGGGTGGCGCTGGCGCCAAAGCGGTCTACGGCAGTGACGGTGACAGTTTTGGGGCCGGGCGTATTCCAGTTGAACGTCACGGAATTTGTCTGGTCGCCGGCCTGCACGACGGTGGGCCGGTTGGTGGCGCTCCAGGTATAGGTGATGGGCGTCAGGGTGCCTGCCGGCAGCACCGAAGCCACAAATTCCTGATCCACGCCTAACGCGCCTATGCCTGGGCCGGTCAACGAGACGTCTGTCACCATCTCGCCAATTTCAATGATGACGGGCTGCGTAAATGCGCCCCACTCGTTTTCAGCCGTCACCGCTACCACGCGCGTGCCGACCGTCCAGGAGTAAGATTTGGAACTGGAGATGCCGCCTACAACCAATTCTTGCGCGGTCTCCGGTGTGTACCAGGTAAACGTGACCGGCTGGGTGGCCGTAACAGGCACGGCGGCGGCGGTGAATTCATAGAGGGTGTCAGGCAGACCAATGGATGGGCCAGAAACGGCAACAGAGGTGATGGGGGCATAGATGACGATAGTGGCCTGCCCGGAAACGCTGCCATAAGCGTTGGAAGCCGTGACCGTGACGTCAAAGGTTCCGCCTTCACTCCAGGTGATGTTGAGCGAGTCATTAGCCCCGTTCATTTGGGTGATGGGCGGGCGACCAGACAGTTCCCAGGTGTACTCAATGGGCTGCGTGGCATCAATCGGTTCAATTTCAGCCACAAAACGGTAGGGCGTATCCGTCAAACCGCTTTCGGGACCGCTCAGCGACAGGGTGACCGGCGCGGTATTGGGGCTGTCCTCCATGATCGTCAGCGGCAGCAGGTCGAATCGGGACGGGGCGAAATTGTCCGTATTTTCTACAATGACGGCGACGTGTTTACTGCCAGGCGTGCTCCAGGAAAAAGCGCCGACGTCCTGGCTGTCGCTGACATGTACCAGCGAAGCCGGGCTGCCGGTGCTTTCCCAGGTATAGGTCAAGGGGCCGGTGGCTTCAATGGGATCCACAACCGCCGTAAAGTCATAGGCGGTGTTTACCACGCCGATGGCGGGCCCCTCGATGTTCACAGCATCAGGAGAAGTGACAACCTCAATGGAGACAAAGTCAACGGCTCTGCCCCATTTGTTCTCCACCAGAACGGCTACCGTTTGCGGCGCAGTATACTCCCAGTTGTAGACCTGGCTGTTGCTGATCAGGTCGGGCGGCAGCGTGAAGGTCTGGCTGATTTCATCGTGGTCAACGGCGCGCCAGGTGTAGGTGATGGGGCCGCTGACATCAAGCGGGGTTACCGAAGCCGTTAAGGTGATGTCGGTCTCACTTTCGGCGATGAGGGGGGCTTGCAGCGAAACCTGGCTGGGGGGAACGCCGACGTCTACGGTGAAGACGGCGCTGGCTGCCAGGCCATAGTCATTGCTGGCGGTGACGACAATCTCCTTGATGCCGCCGGCAGTCCAGGTGAAATCGGCGCTGTCTGTGACGCCGCCGTTGTGCACCACCGGGGGCAGGTCGCTGGCTTCCCAGGTGTAGGTAATGTCCTGGCTGGCGTTAAAGGGGGTGACGGCAGCCGTAAAGGTGTGCGTCGTTCCAACCGGGGCCAGGGCAGGCCCCGTGACGGCAACGCTGGTTGGCGGTTCGTTGGCGGCTGCGGCTTGAATGTTGATAGTAAAAGTCCGGCTGGCTGTGCCCCAGCGATTGCTGGCGGTTACGGTGACGTTCTTGCTGCCAGGCGTGGCCCAGCTCACGGATAGGGAATCCTCTAACCCGCTCTGGCGGATGAGGGTGGGCTGACCCGTGACGTCCCAGGTAAAGGTGACCGGGCGGGTCAGGGTAATGGGGGCGGCGGAGGCGGTGAAGGTGTAGGCGCTGTTGACTGCGCCAGAGGTAGGGCCGGTTACGGCCACGCTGGCGGGCGCGCCACGCAAGATGGCTTCGATGTAGGGAAAGGCGTTGTATCCCTGGTACATTTCGGCATGCGACCATTCGCGCAGGAAGAACTGCGCGCCATATGGCAGGGTGGCGCTGTCTACGGTGACGATGCCGTCGTTGTCGTATCCCAGGTTCTGCAAGATCAAGCCAGAGATTTGGGTGACGCCGCCGGAGCCTTGCCAGCCCGTGCCGGCAGCCGTGAAGTAGTTGATCTGGTCGTTTACGGGCTGCTCATCGGCGTACAGACGGAAAACGGTCATATTGGCAATGCGCAAGCTGCGCGTGCCTTCATCTTGCTGCACCACTGTCACCAGGTCGCCGAACAGGTCGCCCAGTTCACTCCAAATGAGGTCGGACAGCAGTTCGCCCTGATGCGGCGAACTCAGGGTGAAGACATTGCGAATTTTGTCGTCCGCCCCGGCGAAGAGGATGGCTGTCTGCGTATCTACGCCGCCTTTGGAGTGGGCAATCACGTCTACCTTGTCTACGTCATAATGCTGCCGAATGTAATCAAGCTGACGGCTGATAGCTTCGCCTGAGTCGAAGGTAGAAACGACCGGCTGGCGCAGCGTCTCGCAGGTGGGGTTGTCTGGACTGATGTTTACGTCCAGAAAAGCGGTGCGATAGCCGGCGTTGTATGCCTGTTCGTACATGTCATTCAGCCCGGTGCTGAAGTTGAAGAACCACCAATCGAGCGCCTTGCCGCTGTAGCCATGCACGAATACCAATACGTTTCCATCTTCGTGACCGGGCGGTGTTTCGCCATAGAAGATGTTAGCCTCGAAGCAGTCGGCGGGGTTAGCTACCGGCTGGGGGTCTGGCAGCCTGGCTGCCGCGGCCGGGGAGGGGAGCAGCCAGAGCGCGGTCAGGGCGATTAAGGTGATTAGCAGAGCTTTGAGTTGAAACTTGCGATTTGTGTTCATCATTTTCATATAGCCGCCTGATTGTGGGAAGAGAACTTCTGTGGTTGATTCTCCGTGGCGACCTGGCTGCGCGGGCGTCCTGGCGCGACTGGCTCGCGTTCCGCGAGCCGCTCGCGCAGCAGCCGTTCATCGTGTGCGCGGCGACCAACGACCAGGTATGCGCCCCCTGGCATTAACAACAGCAGCAACGTTATCCAGGGGATAAGGGCGGCGGGGACGCCGCTGGATGCCGGATTGCCGGCAGGCCAGGTCAAGGGCGTGGTAGCCGTCTTTGGTCGTGCCTGTTGTTCCCCGACAAGGGCGCTGCCTGCGGGCAGCGCAGCCGCACCCTTCATGAAGGGCGCGGCGCTGCTGCCAAAGAAGATGGGCATGAACATTGTGTGCCCCATAGCCGGCGGCGGCGGGGTGGCGGTCGGCGTGCTTGTGGGCGCGGGTGTGTTGGTGGGCGTTGGCGTGGGTGTGGGCGTGGCCTGACCAATGACGATGACGTGGGTGTTCATGGCGGAGGAAAGCACATTCGTGGCGGTGAAGGTGATTACTTTGGTGCCTGCCGTCAGCCAACGATATTGGATGAGATCGCTCTGACCGCTGACGTGGGTGGTAGATAGCTGATCAGTGGCTTCCCAGGTGTACTCGATGGGATGCGTGACCGAGTAGGGGCCGGCTTCAACAAAGAAGCTGTAATACTGCCCAATGGAGCCGCTGCTGGGGCCAATAGCCATATTGACCGATTCCAGGGGGACGGCTTCTGGGCCGGCTACCATGGTTATCGGATCGGAGTAGTTGCCGGCGCGGTCTTGGGCGCGGAAATACACAATGCCTGAGGGGGGCAGCGTCCAGGGGACGTCATAAACGGGGCCGGCAAAGGGAAACCGCTGCCCATCGCTCAATTCCGGGTCGCTGCCGACAACGATAGAGCGTATGCCGCTAATGTCGTCCTCGGCAGTGATGCGCAGGTTGACTAGCTGCGAGAATGGGCTTTGCGGGATGATTTCTGTGTTAAAGATCTCGGGCAACCCATCATCCAATATCTTGTACGCAGAAGCGATGCGACCAATGATATTGCCATTGCTGTTGCGGAAAATAGCGTAGACGGTGCGGGCGGTACGCAAATCACCGGAGTCGTCCAGCGCCCAGTTGTCGAAGGTGGGGTTGTCTGGGTTAACGGGAATCCATACCGATGTATTGGCGCCAGGCTCGCTGCCAAAACCAGCGTGATTGCTAAATCGGACTTCAGCCACGTTGTCGGCGCTGTTCCAGCCATACTGGAGATCGACGAAACGTGACCTGGTGTAAAGCGGGCTGTCGCCTTCAATGACCAATGAGTAGCCGGGCGCATAACGGGAAGATGTTTCCAGCACGGATACATTCCCCGTGTCTACGTCTTCCAGATAGGTCTGGTTGATGATGGACGCGCCAGTACGGGTAATGTCCTCAGTGACGGTGACGGAGAAAGAGACGATGATGGGTGTGCCGCTGATGACGTCTCCGGTCCACAGGGCGACGTTTTCGCGGACGAGGACGCCGCTATCGTCGCTGCTGCGGGCTGAGTTTGGCACGTATTCGGTGTAATCTGGGATGGGGTTCGCCAGGCGCAGGGTGGTTGTGGTGTCGCTGGTATTCCAGAGTTGAATGGTGTAGGCGATAACGTCCCCGTTATCTACCAGCGTCAGGCTGGGGAAGAGTCTGGCGGAGGACATGTCCGCCTGAGGGGCGAGCGGTTCAGCCACCAACAGCGAGCGGGAAACGGTCTTCTGGCTGCAACTGTTGCTGACGGTGAGTTTGACGGTGTGCATGCCTGGGTCAAGCAGCGGATACTCAAGGCGGCGGTCGTTGATGCCGGCACGTTCGCCATTCACCCACCATTCGTATTGAAAGGGCGGCGTGCCCCCATACGTATTAGCTTCCAGCCTGGCGGTGCTGCCCGGCACCAACGGCGTATCGGGCACAAGGGGCATACGCAGATTGACCAACGGCTGGCAGTTGGAGATGTCTACCCACAACGTTTGCGGGAAACTGCTCAAACCATTGTCGGCTATGACCGTTACCTCCTTCGTGCCCGATGTGTCCCAGGTGAAGGTCGCCAAGTCGCGCACACCATTCGTATGGTTCTGGTTGGCCTGGCCGGTAGCCTGCCAGAAATATTGGACGGGCTGGGCGGCGTTGAGGGGCGTCACCTCAGCCTGAATCTGGACTGGGCTGTTGGTGACGCCAACGCGCGGCGCGCGCACGCTTAAGCCGGTCAGGCCAAAATCGGGCTGGGCCTCAATGACGTTGACGGCAAAGGTTTCCACGGCGCTGCCATACTCGTTGCTAACGGTGGCTGTGACTACTTTGACGCCTGGGGTTTGCCAGGCAAACGAGACATTGTCTTGCAGGTCGCCTGATTGGGTGACGCTGTTCAGGTCGGTGGCTTCCCACTCATAGGTCAGCGGTTCGGTCAGGGTGGTGGTGATGGGCGTGGTGGTCGCCGTGAAAACGTAAGTGGTGCTGATGGCGGCGGTGCTGGCGCCGCTGATAACGACTTCATCCGGCGGCGTTCCCAGGAAAGCGCGATAGAGGCGCAGACCATAATAGTAGTTAGCCGTGCCCAGGAAAAAGCCATAAGGGGTGTCCGCCATGTTGCGCCCGCCGGAGTCAAAGGCGCCCAGGTTCAGATCGGGGCGCGGCGGGTTGGGGTCGTCTACCAGGGCGGAAAATCCATCGGTGGTCACAGGCTGGTAATTGACGCCGTCTCCCGTGCGCCACAGATCAAAGCCCATGGCTTCCAGCACATCGGGCGGAATGTCTGGCTCGTCTTTGGCGGCAATGCTGCCGTCAAACGTGGTGATATACAGGTAGTCGTCATGAGCCAACATGCGCCAGATGTGGCCATTGTTGGGATTATCAAAGCCGGCGCCGTATCCGCTCAAGGGGTATTTGGGCGGGGCGTCATCGGGCAGCACCAGCCGGGGTTCGCCGGCGATCAAATCCCAGGTGTTGTCTGGGTTTATGCGAAATATTTC
>JAGVTM010000537.1 GCA_019136785.1 Chloroflexota bacterium
AAGCACGCTAAGAACGCGAAGAGGGGACAAATCTAAACCTTTGCGCCCTTTGCGTCTTGGTGGTGAAAAAGAAAAATTTTACCGCAAAGCACGCTAAGAACGCGCAGAGGGGACAATCTAAACCTTTGCGCCCTTTGCGTCTTGGCGGTGAAAAAGAAAATTTTACCGCAAAGCACGCTAAGAACGCGCAGAGGGGACAAATCTAAACCTTTGCGCCCTTTGCGTCTTGGCGGTGAAAAAGAAAATTTTTCCCGCAAAGCACGCTAAGAACGCGAAGAGGGGCAATCTAAACCTTTGCGCCCTTTGCGTCTTGGCGGTGAAAAAGGTTCTTGGCGGTGAAAAAAAAGGAAGCTACACGATGCGTATCTTAGTGGCAACTGGCGGCGCGGCTCATTCAGATACCGCTGTGCGTCTGGGGGCGCACATTGCTGCCATCACGGACAGCCCTCCCCCCACCCTCCTGACCGTTATCCGCCGCGAAAGCGACCGGGTGCAGGGGCAAACCATTCTGGCTCTGGCACAGGCGCTGCTGGCGATGCACGCCCCGTCCGGCGCCGCCCCCTCCCCCACCCGGCTGCGCACCGGCTCCCCTGCCGAGGAAATCGTGGCCGAAGCCAGAGAGGGCGGCTACGATTTGCTGCTGATTGGCGAAAGACCAGGGCACGGGTTAATCAAACGCCTCATTGGCCCCACCGCCGCCCGCATTATCGCCCACCTGCCCTGCCCCGTGCTGATTGCCCGCCGCGATGCCATTCCCCTGCGCCGCTTTTTGCTGTGCGAAGGCTGGCGCGATCCCCTACTGCTGAACCGGCTGGCGGCGCAGTTGGCGCCCCTCATGCACACCGCCGCCGAACTCACCCTGCTGCACGTCATGTCCCAGATGGCGGCAGCGCCGGGCGTCCCTGGCTGGGAACTGCGCGCCGACGCTGCCGAACTGATGCAAAAACACACCCGCGAGGGCACGCTGCTGGAACAAGACCTGGCGGCGCTGCAAGGGCTGGTTCCCCGCATCCAGCCCAAAGTGCGGCATGGCCTGGTGGTAGACGAAATTTTAGATGAAGCCAGCAGCGGCAGCTACGACCTGATTGTCATTGGCGCGCATCAGGGCGGCGTGGGCTGGGAGCGGCTGCTGCTGGACGACGTAGCCCAACAGATCATGTCTCAGGCAGACCGCTCCGTGCTGGTAGTCTGAGCCAGAAACGCCAGCGCCGGCGCCACAGTGTCCAGCATGACGTGCCCTGCCCCCGGCAGAATTCGCACCGTCAGCCGCGGCAGCAGCCCTTGCAGGCGGGCGGCAATGGCGTGCACGTCGCGCAGGGCATCCTGGCTGCCGCCCAACAACAGCGTGGGCATCGTCAGCCGCGCCAGTTCGGCGTCGCTGAACAGCGGCAGAACCCCTATCCGCGACTTGAAGCCGCTCATGACCACCGTGAAAATATCCTCCACGCCTGCCGGCACAGCCTGTTGTCCATAGAGCAGGCGCACCAGGCGGCGGATACCCCACTTCCCCAACAGCGACAGCGCCAGGGCGCGCCAGACAAACGATGACCGGTCCGCCGTTACCCCACCTGGACACATCAACACCAACTGCGCTGCCCGCTGCGGCTGGGCGACGGCGAATTTCAGAATAGTCCAACCGCCCTGAGAGATTCCTACCAGGACAGCCTGCTCCACGTCCAGACCATCCAGCACATCCTCCAGCCATTCCGCATACGCCGCCGACTCCCAGGGGGGCCGGTTCGGCGCGCTCTTGCCCGCCTCCCCCAGCAAATCCACTGCGTAGACGCGGTAACGGCTGGCATATTCCGCCACATCCCCCAGCCAGATAGCCGAATTGCTGCCCGCGCCGTGCAGCAAGAGCAGCGGCGGCGCATCAAAAACGCCGCTGGCAATGACAAACGTGTCGCCGTGGCGCGTTGGCACATATTGAGTCTGGTAAGCCACAGGCCAGCGAGCCAGCGCCCCGTCATAAAGATCCATGACTGCCTGCTCCGCCGCAGGCGACTTGTATAAAGAGCTATCGTTCATTTTGGTACCCCTTCAAAATAGATTGACGCGCAGACCTGGCGTAATCTATGGTTGCTTTTCCTCCTGGATTGATGCCTGGCGCGCAGCGCGCGCCCACGCCAACTGCGTCTCATAAAAAGAAATCCAGTTCTCGTTGATCATTTGCCATAAGTACCGCTCCCGCGGCGTGCGCTGCGGCGTGTCCAACTGGCGCGCCGCCTGCTCCCGCATCATCCGCGCGTGCACGTCCATTTCCGCCTCGTAACTTGCCAGCAGTGTGTCCAACTCCGCAGCCGTAAGTTGATCCGCCCAGGCCAACTGCACCAAAAAGGTGTTTCGCAGCAGCGGCGGCTCCGGCGCGGACATCACCCACTGCCGCAGCGCCGCCTGCCCTGCCGCGGTAATATGGTACTCTTTGCGTGCCGGCAAACCCTGCTGCGGCTGCACTTCGCATGTGACCAGCCCTTGCTGGTGCAGTTCCACCAGAGCGCGATAAATCTGATTGCTGTTGCCCGACCAGTGCATCACAGTGGACGCGGCAAACAATTTCTTCAAGTCATACCCACTTAAAGGTTTCCAACTCAAGAAGCCAAGAATAGCGTATTGGATTGACATTCA
>JAGVTM010000380.1 GCA_019136785.1 Chloroflexota bacterium
TCCAGCGCCAGCGTATAGCCGCCGCCTTTGTCGGAAAAACTGCGAATCTGCACTTTATACGCGCCCGTCACGGGCAGTTCAAAACCCACCAGCACTTCAGGGTCGCCCACAAAAGTCTCATCCTTGGTGATCAACAGTTGCCCATCTGGCCCCACCAGCTCAAAAATGAGATCAAGCTGCTCGTTCAGCGGCGTCAGCACAATCGTAATAAACTGCCCGGCATCGCCGCGGAACGTCCACACAGGTCGCGCCCCCTCCATCAGTTCACCCGTAATCACCTGGCTCAAACCTATCTCCCCGCCTTCTTCAAATTGGGGCGTCTGGCTCAAAGCCAGCGACAAGGTATAACGTCCCGTTTCGCCAAAGAACTCCGTCACCTCCACCTGATATTCACCGGTTTCTGGCAAAGGCACATCAAACATCACTTCCACTTCGCCGGGCAGACCAAAATCAGCCTGATCCAGCACCTGCCCAGAGGGCGCAATGAGCAGCAGCGTCAAATCTGTATCGGGATTATTAGGATTCGCCGTCAGAGTGGCATAGCTGCCGCTTTCTCCCTGAAACACCCAGATGTCCGTCTGATCATTGCTGAGCAGACCGGCGACGCTTTCGCCGGCATTGATAGGGCCTTGAGAAACACGACTGCTGCGATCGGGGACAGCGCCCGCCTGCCAGACTGTTGTGCTGAGCATTTGATTGAATATGGGTTCAAAAACGGGCCAGTTGTCCGTCTCCGCGCCCAGCAGCAGCAGCAAAGGCGTAGTGGGTGTGGCGGCTGGCGGATAAACGAGAATAAACCGCAAATGGGCGTTGACATCTTTGCGCGCAAATAGCGCCAGCGGGTCGCGGGGCAAATCGGCGTAGGCAGCCGGGACGCCGCCAATGCTCATGCTGCGCAGCATTAGCACAATTTCGCCGCGCAGCGAAAGCAGGCGCAGCAGTTGGGACAGCGCGTCTATGGGGTTGGTCGTTCCCTGGTTGAAATCTATGGGTAGTTTGGCGGGCAGCGCCAATAAGAATGCGCCACTGCCGATCACTTCCTGGTCTAACAGCCGGTTGCCTGTTTCTTTGCTGTCCACCAGCAGCACACTGTTCGGGCCAAGCCGGGCGGGCCAGGGAGGCTGCTCCTGTATGTCGTCAAATATCACCCATGCCGGCGGTTTGGTCAGGCGCAGGCTGGCAGCAGCCAGATTCACGTGCACTTGATTGGCGACATCGGTGACGAGCGTTTCGGAGGGTGTGATGCTGGGTGGGGGCGTGTGGGTGGTTAGTGGCGAAAATGCCGGCGCTGGCGCAGTCAAACTGCCCGGAGCAGCGGTTCTGGTGGGCGCGATCGGGCTGGTCGGCAGCGCAGGAGATTCAGTTGCGGGGGGCGGCATAGCCCGGCAAGCGGAAACAACAAGCAAGACAACACCTGCCAGAAAACCCGCGCGGACACGTTTACGCATAGAGCTGTGGGATCAGCCCATTCCATCCCGTTCCGTGACAGAATCGGGCTGTCAGCCAGCCACGTTCTATCAGCCAGACGTTTTGTAAAATGGGCAGGCGGCAACGCTGTCTCCTGAAAACCCGTTGCGTAAAGCAAAATGCCACAGTCAGCGCCATGCTTTGCCAGATTCTTCCCACCCGTGGGGATGAACCCGCGCCAGCATAGTTGGCGGCTGGTAGTCGTCAGCTTCCCCACATCACAACCAGCTAATGGCTTGCTGGCCTGCTCCTTGCGAGCACGCCGCGCCAACTGGTCAGGAACCTGACGACAAACAAGCCTTTCGTGACCATCCCGGACAACCTTTCGTTGTCGTCGGGTCACTTCTCCGCTGCCGGCAACGCGCCCCACATCGTGGAGACCTGTGTGCCGGCAAGGAGCTACTGCTGCGGCAAATTCCAGTCGCTCCCCAAAATCACCAGAATATCGTAATCACCCTCCGCTTCCGTGCCATTGCTGACATTGAGCGGCGGCAACGACATAAGCTGCGTCAAATATTGCGTCGTGTGGGGGTGAGAACCGAAATCAATGATCTGGGTCGTGCGGTAATCGGCCGAATCAGCGTTACCTATCTCGGTAACGTTAATGTTAAACGATTGTAGATAAAGCTGCGTATTGCCCGCCAATCCAAATTGGGTCGTCCCATTGAGCAGCGCTACGCGCGCGGCTTCTTGCGTCATCAAATCTGGCAGGTTTTCAATGAGCGGAGTGGGAACGGCTGGCGGCGCAAACAAGCGGTCGCGCAGACGGCGAATGTCATCTCGAACAGGAACCAGCACCTGCCACCCTTCGGGGGTGGTTTCGGGGTAGACGTAGTTGAAATCAATCACGGCAGTCTGAACACTGTCACGCGGAATGTCTTGCATAAGCAAGGCAAGTTGAATTGCCTCATCGGGAGTCATGTTCGTGCGCACGTTTCGTTGGAAAGTCTGCCACAATTTGGGCGCTTGCGCAATCAATTGGGGCAGCATGTTGACCTCGAACACTTTGTCGCGCACAGCCATCACTACTTCTTGCTGGCGCGCCGCCCGGTCAACGTCCCCCTGCGCCGTGGCACGGGTGCGTGCATACTTCAGGGCTGCCTGTCCATCCAGGTGGTGTTCTCCTTCTGCCAGGAAGAACGGATCGTATCC
>JAGVTM010000039.1 GCA_019136785.1 Chloroflexota bacterium
TGTACACCGGCTGCGCCAGATTGCCGAAGGCATTCTGGACATTACCTTCTAACCCTGACCGCAGCTAACCGCGCGCGCTGTGGATATTCCCGAATCTGACCCCCAAAGTTTACGCCAGATAGGTCTGCGGCTGTTCCAGCAGGGACGGCTGCCGGAAGCCGCCGCGCATTTAGAGGCTGCCGCGGCAGCTTTTGCGACCGCAGATGCGACCCTGCAGCGCCATGAGACCCTGAACGACCTGGGAGTGGTGTATCGCGTGCAGCGCAATTGGGCGGCGGCGGCGGCGGCGCTGGATGAAGCAGCGGCTGGGTTTGCTGCGGCGGGCGACGTGGGACGGCAGGGAATGGCATTAGCCAACCGGGGGGATGTGTACGCGGGGCAGCGGCAGCGACAGCCGGCGGCGGAATGTTACAGCCAGGCGGCAGCGCTGCTGGCGCAGGCCGGGGATCGCGCGCGGCAAAGTCAGGCGCTGCGGGCGTTGAGTTTGCATCATTTACGACAGGGACATTGGTGGATGGCTATGACCTTGATGGAGCAAAGTCTGGCGCGGCGGCCCCGACTGGGGCCAGGGGGGTGGCTGCTGCGCGGTTTGCTGCGGCTGGCGCTGAGATTGTGGGCCGGCGGGAGCAGCGGGCGTTTATGACGCCGCGCTCATTGCGCCGCGCTCACTGGGCGTAACCGGCCCATTTTTCTACCAGGCTGAGACCGAGAATGGGTCCCAACCAGCCACAAGGCATGACCAGCAGCGCCAGCCAGGCTACGGGCCCATGCTGCACATAAACGGCAGGCTCGATCATGCCGGACGATGGGAGAATACCGGCAGCCTGCGAAAGCTGCCAGAACAGCGTTTGCGACAAGAGCAGCACCAGGGCAGACACCAGCGAAATGATTAGAAGCTGCCCCGCATGACGCACCCGCCACAAGGCAATGGCGCCAAGAATAGCAATAGACCACAAAACCATGTACGTCGTGAGCATACCATTCCTCCGTTTATCAATCTGTGAGCGGGTTTGATGTCTTAAAGACGGGATTAGCGGGCAAAAGGTTCCCAATGGGGTAAAATGCCGGCATGATTGACGCCGCCCACCTGCCTGACCCTTTAAGACGCCCCCATGCCCGCCGCTGCCCGTGACGCCCAACTACCTGCCGGCATTCTCCCCCTGCGCACCAAAGTCGTTTATGGGTTGGGCGATTGGGGGACTTCCGCAGCTACCACTGCCCGCAACCTGTTCTGGCTTTTTTTCCTGGCGAACGTCGTCGGCGTGGACATTGGCGTAGCCAGTGTGGTAGTGGCTGTGGGCAAACTGTGGGACGCCGTTAACGACCCCCTGATTGGCATTTTGAGCGATCGCCTGCGCACGCGCTGGGGCCGCCGCCGCCCCTTCCTGCTCTTTACCGCCGTGCCATTTGGCGTTTGCTTTTTCCTGATGTTCAGCGTGCCGTCCATTGACAACTTGCTGGCGCTGGCGGCTTATTACGGCCTCATCTATATCCTGTTTGACACCCTCTACACGTTAATCAACGTGCCCTACTCCGCTCTGGCGCCCGCCTTGACGCCTGACTATGACGAGCGCAGCACGCTGGCGGGCTGGCGCATGGGCGTTTCTATCTTCGCCTCCCTGGTCACCGCTGCC
Source organism: Chloroflexota bacterium (assembly GCA_019136785.1). Taxonomy (GTDB): domain Bacteria; phylum Chloroflexota; class Anaerolineae; order Promineifilales; family Promineifilaceae; genus JAGVTM01. Next base: position 1,635 of record JAGVTM010000039.1, read on the forward strand.
GGCTTTAAGCTGCTGGCTGAATCCGTCTTTGCTGGCTGGTTTGGCGGCAATCTGGCGGCAGGCTACGCCGTTTCCGCCGCTCTGTGGGGCGTGACCCTGATCATCCCACCGCTTTTGTTGTTTGTGACCATCCGGGAGCCAGATACAGCTCCCGTCACCACTTCGGCAAACTTGCTGCGCAATGCCCGTGAAGTTTACGCCAACGTCTCCTTTCGTTATGCGGCGATCATCTACCTGGCCAGCTTTGCCGCGGTAGACGTAGTGGCTTCTGTTTTTGTCTGGTTTCTGGTATTTTACGTGCAGGTGGATGCGGGTTTTGACAGCATCATTCTGGGCGTGATGCTCACGCTGGCGCTGTTGACCATGCCCCTGGTGGTCAGGTTGATGCACCGTTTTGGCAAACGGTTGACCTATGTTGGCTGTGGATTGGTGTGGATCGTGGTGCTGATCCTGATCAGCCAGGCGCCGCCAGGGGGGCAGAGCTATATGCTGGCGGCGGCAGTTTTTGCCGGGTTGGGTTATGGAGCGGCGAACGCCGTTCCCTGGGCTATTGTGGCGGACGTGATTGAAGCCGATGAACTGGCGACGGGGCAGCGGCGGGAAGGCGTCTACTTTGGCTACCTGGTTTTTCTGCGTAAACTGACAGGCACCGGGTCTATCTTATTGGTAGGGCTGGTGCTGGAGGCGGCAGGTTTTGTCGCCAGCGCGGGCGGCTTAATGACCACGGCGCAGCCGGCAGCAGCGCTGTTGGCGTTGCGTTGGTTGGTGAGCGCCGTGCCGGCATTTTGCCTCGTCATCGCCATCCTCACCGCCTGGCGCTACCCGCTCGACCGCCAGACACATCTACAACTGCGACAGCAGTTAGCGCAGCGGCAGGCGACATCTCTCTCTTCTCAAACCGATGCCGGCAAGGAGACGCCCTGAGCGGCGGCACGCCATTTGGCGCTCTCTCGACAAGCTCGAGAACCACTCACAAC
>JAGVTM010000464.1 GCA_019136785.1 Chloroflexota bacterium
ATAAACCTGGCGCCCCAACTTATGGCGGTGAACCAAAGTGTCAACTCTATTTATGCCATTCCCATAAGTATATCCAAAATCAGGCAAAAGCGTAGGCGCAATATAGGATATCCTATCCATTCTTTCATACTTGGCTCTGGTCAATCGAGATGCTCTTCCAGATAGCGATCCAGGGCGTCGCCATCATCCCCATTGACCAGGGATCGCCGCGTGCGCCCGCCTTGTTTGGGGTCTTCCACCATGCCCATTTCGTATAACGCTTCCATCAAACGCGCCGCGCGTGGATACCCCACCCGCAGCTTGCGCTGCAACAGCGAAGCGGAAACGGTGTCGTGCTCCTGAGCAAAAGCCACCGCTTGCTCCAGCAAATCATCCGTTTGCCCAATCACCTGCATCCGCGCCAGAATGGCTTCCCAGGGAGGGGCGGCTGGCGTTTGGTCTGGCAGGGCGCGCTGCCAGTAAGCCACAATGGCATCAATCTCACTGTCCGCCACGTAGCACCCTTGAATGCGCGCCGGGGCGCTGGCTTCGGGCGACAGGAAAAGCATGTCCCCACGTCCCAGCAAATGCTCCGCCCCCACGCCATCCAGCACCACGCGCGAGTCAATCGTAGAGGCCACCGAAAAAGCAATGCGCGCCGGGAAGTTGGCTTTGATGAGTCCGGTGATCACGTCCGTTGAGGGACGCTGCGTCGCCACCACCAGATGAATGCCTGTAGCCCGCGCCATTTGCGCCAGCCGGCACAACGTGCGCTCCACGTCGCTGGGATACATAGCCATCAAATCCGCCAGTTCGTCAATGAACACGGCTATGTAAGGCAGCGGCTGCCCTTGTGGGCGATGGCTGACTTTCTCGTTGTAAACGTTGAGGTTGCGCGCCCCCAGTTCGGCAAATAGCTGGTAGCGCTGGTCCATTTCTGCCGTCAGCCAGCGCAGCACGCCAATCACGCGCTCGTGATCCGTTTCCACCGGGCCCAGCAGGTGCGGCAGGCCATTGTAGCGCGATAGTTCCACCTTCTTGGGGTCTATCAGCACCATCTTCAGCCGGTCGGGCGTGTTGTTAAAAACCAGGGTGGTGATCAGGCTGCCCAGACAGACCGACTTGCCAGAGCCGGTTGTGCCGGCAATCAACAAATGGGGCAGCCGCGCCAGATCTGTAGCCACCGCCGCCCCAGACACATCCCGTCCCAACGCCACCGCCAATGGGCTTTTCAGGCGGCGAAAGGCGTCCGCCTCCAACACAGCCCGCAGCCGCACCGCGCTGATGTCCATGTTGGGTACTTCAATGCCCACCACGCTGCGCCCCGGCACCGGCGCTTCCACCCGCAGCCGCGGCACTTTCAAAGCCAGCGCCAGGTCTTTGTTGAGCGCGGCAATTTGCCCTACCCGCACTTTTTGCTGGTGCGGTTCCCCATCGGGGCCAGGGCGCTCAATATAGCCAGGGGTGACGCCAAACTGCGTGACTGCCGGGCCCTGTCGCACCGTGGTCACCCGTGCGGGCAAGCCAAAATCAGCCAGCGTGCGTTCAATGATGTGCGTCTTGTGCTCAATTTCCGCCGGGCTGATGGTCGCTTCCTTGCTCGCTTGCAGCAGCGACAGCGGCGGCAAAATAGCCGGGCGGGGGAGCGGCGCGGGCGGCGCCGCCGCAGTAGATGGAGCAGGCGCAGTCGCTGGCGGCGCTGACGGCAGCGGGGGCGGCGGCGTTTCTAATTGCTGCGCCCACGCCTGCAGCCGCGTTGATGCCAGGGTAAGTCCGCGCACCATATCCTGCCACGTCACTTTGCCTATCAGAACCAGGCCCCAGGCCAGCAGCCCAAATTGGAAAGCATAAGTCAGAATAGGCCCCAAAAACTCCAACAGCGGCGCGGACAGCGCCCAGCCAATCAGCCCCCCCCCTTTGCCGCTAAACGTCTCCGCCAGCCCTGCCTGGCTGAACTGGTGCGTCAACGCCAGCGCCGACAGCAGCGCCAGCTCTGCCCCAATGATTTGCGTTGGCTGCACGCGATAGGGGCGGGGGAACTGACGCAGGGCAATGTGCCCCCCCAGAGCCATCAACATCAGCGCCAGCGGATACGCACCCCAACCCGCCAGCAGTCGCAGTTGATTCGTAACCCAATTTAGCGGCGCCGAACGGGTCAGATGCAGCAAACTGAGCAAAATCAACAGCCCCAACAAAGCGCACAACAAACCCACCAGTTCAATGCGCCAGGGCAGCAGCATCGTAATCAACCGCTCATCCCAGGTAGCCGTCGGTGCAGGTGTGGCTCGTTTATTACCAGAAGTTTTCGACCCGGCCATATCCTTGCTTTTCAGGGAACTTTGCCCTTGCCAAGAGGCAAGCATAACAGAACCCATGAGCTAATTATAAATGCTGGCTGGCTCCTGTCAAAGTAGGGGAAAAACGGGTTGCCAGAGATAGGCCAATTGGGCTCCAGATACGCGCCCCGCCTTGCCAGGGAAGGGTTAACGGTGGAGCAGGATCGCGCCTTGCCAGGCAAGGGTTAACAGTGGGGGAATGGCCGCGCCTCGTCTCGCCAGGGAAGGGGTAACGGTGGGGGGATGGGCGCACCTCGTCTTGCCAGGGAAGGGTTAACGGTAGGGGGATGAGCGC
>JAGVTM010000420.1 GCA_019136785.1 Chloroflexota bacterium
CCGCCTGGTGTTTACAGCTTACATGACTTTTGCCCTGCAAAACCCGGAACTATACCAGTTATGCTTCGAGCGCCCTGTGCCCGGGTTTGTCCCCTCCCAGGAGAGCCTGGAACTGAGTTTTGGGCTGCTGCAAGCGAATTACGAACGCGCTGCCCGGTTGGTTGAATCTATCCATACAGACCTCGCCCCCCCACAGGTAGTAGACCTGGTCATTGCCATGATGCACGGACTGACTGCGCTGCATCTGGCTAATGAACCACACCTGCCGTTGGGGCAGGGACGTTTCGGCTCTTTGATTCCCGCCGCACTGTCTGTGCTGGAAAAGGCCTGGTCAAAATCCTGACCGCCCTTTGTCAAACGCCAATGATTGAGTCAAGGCGCACTACTAATCTGTCAAGTCCTGAAATAAGTTGACACATTTACAACAACTACTGCACATCCATTTTCAAATGAACTTCGGCTGGTTTACGATAACTGAGCGCCAAATGAGGCCGCTCGTAGTTGTATAACCAGATGGCCTGGCGCACAGCCTTGAGGGCTTGCTCGTCATTCACAAACAGGCCGTCCAGGCCATACTCGCACTTTAAAATCCCATTAACACGTTCAGCCAAGGCGTTTTCGTAGCAGTTGCCGACTTCGCCCATGCTGGAACGGATACGGTGTTCACCCAGCAGGTCGCGGTAGGGCCAGGCGGTGTACTGCACGCCGTGGTCGGAGTGATGAATAAGCCCTGGCAAGAGGTGGCTGGGGGTGTTGGTCACAGCCTGGTGCAAAGCGCGCAGACAGCCTTCGGCGGCCAGAGAAGAGGAGAGGTCGTAACCGACAATGAAGCGGGAATAGGCATCGGTGAGCAAAGCCAGATAGCGGAATCCGTGCTCGGTGACGATGTAGGTGATGTCCGCCACCCAGAGTTGATGCGCCTGGCTGATGGTCAGGTCGGTCAGCAGGTTCGGGCAGCGCCACAAGCCAGAGCGCGTGGTACGGCGACGGTTGCGCTTGGTAGGCACAAGCAGGTCGTGGGCGCGCAACAGGTCGAAAAAGGCGTCGCGACCGCGGCTGATGCCCAAAGCGGCCATCGGCTTTTGCAGTTCGTGGTACAGCTTGCGCCCGCCCAGGCGCGGATGCCGCTGCCGAATGCCGTGTACCAGTTCCAGCAACAGGTGGTCTTCGGCAGCGCGTTCTCCCGCCCGTTGCTGAGCCTGATAGTACGCCTGCCGGCTGATGCCAAACCAACCACTGGCTGCCCTCGTACTGACCTGACCGCTGGCGCTGGCTCTCATGATGACCTCCTGCCGAAACTTTTTTTTAAGTCCATCGCCAGCGCCTGGCTGGCCACTTCCAGCGTCAGGTTCAGCATCCGGTTTTCCAGCACCGTTTCGGCCAGCGCCGCTTCCAGTTCGGCCATCCGCTGTTTCATCGCCTTCACTTCCATCTGATCCTGCACCGTTTGAATGGTGACCACTTCCGCCCGATAGCCCGCATGACCGTACCGCTTGATCCACCGGATAACCGTGTTGTAACTGCCGATGCCGTACTTCTGCAACAGACTGTAGACACTGGCTCCGGCTTCGTACTCGCGCACGACTTGCTGCTTAAAGGCTTGACTGTATCGTTTGATGGGTTCTTTCTTCATGTTTTCACCGTCCTGATAGTCACTATAGGTGCCAATTATATTCAGGACGGGTCAGTAAGTTCATACTTCATACCTCATACCTCTCCATAGGAGGTCGCCATGCCTGATTTGACTCCATTCTACCTGACGCGGCGGCAGTTTCTGGCTTCACTGACCGCCGTTGGCGGGACTTATGCTGCCCGCCTTCCCCTCCTTTCCCTACTGGTATCTGTCAACAGCCCACCCATTATTGAGTGCGAAGCGGGTCCTACCGCCAATGGCTCCTTTTTGTTTGACCGCGACAACTGGAAGCGGCATGGCGTGGCGCACTTCGTTGACTTGCTCTGGCCTGGAGACAACGGCAGCCTGGCTTTTGCCGATGATGAATCTCCCTTTAGCGGCAGGCAGCCTCAGGCAGCCCCCAATGACGATCCCCTCGACGCCAGCGCAGGCGCGTATATGGCTTGCGCCATCAACGCCTTTTTCGATCCCTTTTACACATTTGAAGCCCAGGGCGGCAACTTTGCCCTTGTCTCTGCGCTGGATTGGTTGAACCGCCTGGCGCCGGAATGTGACGGTTCTGGCAATACGACTTATTTCCACCAGGCAGATTGGAACGTCCAGATTTGGGTGGCGCACCGCCTGGAACAGATTGAACTGGCCCCGTTGGTCGAGTTGTGGCAGGGTGCCTGGCTGCTGGCGCTGGCTACCACCCTCGGCGCAGCCTACAACTACGCTATCACCAATGACATCGGCTGGCCCGGCCCGGCTGACAGCTATTACCATGGCACCGCCGCGGGCAGCCACGTCGCCTATCCCTGGATTCGCCCCCCTACCGCCAGCGAAGATGGCAATCTACCGTAGCTGCCTGCTGCCCCGACAAAACGGGTGGAAAATATCGGCGACGGGCAATTTTGGGCGCATGTGCGCCCAAAATTGCCCTAAAAATGGTATCAGCCCCACCACAGGTGGGGCTGACACCCATGAC
>JAGVTM010000530.1 GCA_019136785.1 Chloroflexota bacterium
GGCCGGCCCCACCGCTGCCGTTGTTGGCTACCTGGGGGTCGCTTTTTCGCTGGCGTTGGGCGTGGATCTGTTTGTTATGCTGCTGTTGGCGCTGGTGGAATTGCTGCTGAGCCGCATCAAACGGGTGGAACTCATCTATGACCAATCCGCCGTCGGCAAGCAGCAGACCTGAGCCAGAGAACGCACGGGTGCATCGCGCCTCCCGATATTGGCGGCGTTTCTGGCAGGTCTGGCTGGCGTTGGCTTTCGTGGCTGCCGCCTGTTTGCGTTTCGCCCACTTGCAGTACAGCGAAATCGGGCCCGACCAATCCATTCTGTACTTAATCGCCATGCGCTTCGTCAACGGGGGGCCCCTGCCGCTGGCGGCTAACAAGTCGTCTGCCGGCATCATGAATCCCCCCCTCATTGAATACCTACTGGCGCTGCCCTTGCTGCTGCGTACTACCGTCGCCAGCCCCATCTTTTTCCAGGCAGCCCTGAGTTGGAGCGGCGTGGCTTTGCTGGCCTGGGGCAGCGGGCGGCTGTTTGGCTGGCGGGTGGCGGCGTTGGCGACGCTTTTGTTTGCCGTGAACCCCTGGGCGGTGCACTACAGCCGCTTCATCTGGAATCCAAACCCTATCCCGTTTTTTGCCACAGCCCTGCTGCTGGCTTTGTTAGCCATGCTTGCCTCGCCGCCGGGGACGGGCAACGCTCGCGCTGCCTGGTGGCTGGCGTTGGCGCTGCCTTGCCTGGCAGCCATCACCCAGCTTCATTTAAGCGGTCTGGCGCTGCTGCCGGCGGTGAGCCTGATTCTGCTGCTGGCCTGGCGGCGTTGGCGGGGCAGCGGTTGGCGCGTCTGGTTGGCGCCACTGTTGGTGGGCACAGCGTTGGCTTTTCTGTTGTATCTGCCCTTTATCCAATTTGAGCGGGCGGTGGGCTTTGGCCCTCAACGCCCTGGTAGGCGGGCGCAGCGCCGTCACAGGGACAGTTCCCCCGGCGGAGACAAATGCCGCTTCCCTGGCGCTGGCGCTGGAGTTGGCTGGCGGCGCAGCCGTATGGGGCGCCCAATCCGTCTGGCCGGCAGCGCTGCCGCCGGGCTTTGCCCTGACCACCCTGGCGCAATGGTTGTTTATCGCCAGCCTCTTGTGGGGGGCGCTGGTTGTCGTGGGCAGCCTGTGGCGACGCCAGCCGCTGTCACGGCGACAGTTGGCGGCAGGCGCGCTGCTGTTGTGGACGCTGCTGCCTGTGCTGTTTTATCTGCGCCACACCGTCTACTTGCAGAATTACTACTTTCTCTATCTCCTGCCCGCTCCTTTTCTACTTATCGCTCTCTGTCTGGACGATGTGTGGCAAAAAGCGGCAGCGCTGCCGGCATGGACGCAAAAAACCGTCACCGTGGGCGGCATTCTCCTGGTAATGATCATAGCCGCCTGGCAATTTCTCATTTACCAGACCGGACTGCGGCTGTTCCAGTCCGGGCAGATTGGCCCGCCGCAAACGGCAGGAACCGTCTCCGAGACTATCCGCGCCGCTACCGATTTGCTGGCTCAGTATCCTGATTGCGATTTGCTGATTCTGGCTGGCGGGGGCTCGGTGGAAAGTTCGCCGCTGGGCTTAATAGAGGCGTTTGTCTATCCGCGGCAGGCACGTCTGTTGGAAACGGGGCGGGGTTTTATATTGCCGGCAGGCTGCGCCCTCTATCTGGCAGCGAACGCAGACCCCCTGGCGCAATCCTATCTGGACAGCCAGGCGCAGCCGCTAACGCTTCCAGTAAACACAGACAATGCGATCTGGCGTTATTATTACATGCCTGCCACGCCTGGCAGCGCCGCGCCGCCGCTGGCGGTCTGGCAAAATGGACTGGAACTGCTCAACACGGACGTGACGGGCGACGCCAGGCCCGGCGGGCAAGTGATGCTGCGCCTGACCTGGCGCGTCACCGAGACGCCGCCGCCAGATACCCGCTACCATTTCTTTAACCATTTCCTGAACGCTGGCGGAACGCTGCCGCCGCAACTGTGGGCGCAAGATGACGCCCCCGCCGTGCAAACCCAGTATTGGCGGCGCGGCGACCAGTTGGCGACGCAGTTTCACCTGGCGCTGCCTGCTGACTTACCAACAGGTCTATACGAAATTCGCACGGGTCTTTACACCTGGCCCGACCTGGCGCAGGTCCCGTTAAGCGGCGGCGACGCAGCTTATACGATTACGACGCTCACCGTAGAAGCGAACCCATAACTCCGTGGCCCGCTGCCGCGCCGCCGAAGGCGGTGATGGCCTGTCGAAGGCAACACAGGGCTTCGGCAAGCTCAGCGTATGGGAGGGCATAAAATGATGGGACGCTGATGACGCTGAAAGGCGCGGATAAAGACTGATCAAGTAGCTGCCATTTTCGGCAGGCTGGCAAAAGGAGGGCAATCTGGACGATTTTATGCCTGGGTTGGCGCTGGCGCGCCGCTTTTTTCAGGAAGCCGTGCGCCCCATCCTGGATACCAATTTCCCGGCGTTGGTTTATTCTGCCGGCTTGATTGGCTCCGGCTCAGAAGTGATGGGCTTCGACACGCCCATGTCCGCCGACCACAACTGGGGCCCGCGGGTGACGCTTTTCCTGTCCACGGAAGACCAGGCGCGGCTGGCTGGAACCATTCGGGAAACGTTAGCGCACAAACTGCCGTTCACCTTTGGCGGTTATTCCACGCACTTTACGGCGGCGGCAAACGAAGGGGGGACAGTCTGGTTGGCAACAGCCCCCGGTCGCCCCATTAACCACCAGGTGGAGAGCGTGGCGCTGGCTGATTTCTTGCGCCAGTACACCGGGTACGCCTTACAGGCGCCGCTCTCGTTGTGGGAGTGGTTAACCATCCCCGAACAGAAGCTGCGCACGCTGGCGCAGGGGGGCGTTTTTCACGATGGGTTGGGGCTGCTGCGCCCGCTGCAAGCGCGTCTGGCTTATTACCCTCGCGACGTCTGGCTCTATTTGCTGGCGGCGCAGTGGCAGCGGATCGCGGAGGAGGAGGCGTTTGTGGGGCGTGCCGGCATTGTGGGGGACGAAATCGGTTCTGCCATCATTGCCGCCCGCCTGGCGCATGACCTGATGCAGTTGTGCTTCTTGCAGGAACGACAATACGCGCCCTACGCCAAATGGTTTGGCAGCGGCTTTGCCCGCCTGGCAGCCGCCCCACACCTGTCCCCCATTCTTGCCGCCGCGCTGCAAGCGCCCACCTGGAGCAAGCGCGAAAGCCACTTGAGCGCCGCCTACACTTTCGTCGCCGAACGTCATAACGCGCTCAAGTTGACCCCGCCGCTGCCGACGCAAGTATCCCCCTATTATGACCGTCCGTTCCTGGTCATTCATGCCGATCAGTTCGCCGACGCCCTCCGCGCTGCCATCCAGGACGAAGCCATCAAAACTCTGCCTCTGACGGGCAAAGTAGATCAGTTTATAGACAACGAGCTTGTGCTATCCTACGCTGAAAGAGGCCAGCCATTGGCATCCTGGTACAAGACAATGGGCGAATCAACGCC
>JAGVTM010000520.1 GCA_019136785.1 Chloroflexota bacterium
CTTGCCGAAGCCCTGTGTTGCCTTCGGCAGGCCATCGCCGTCTTCGGCAGGCCATCGCCGCCTTCGGCAGACCATCGCCGCCTTCGGCGGCGCGGCAACGAGACAAGTAATCATAACATAACTGCCGCTTACGTGCGCCCACTGAACAAATTGCTCAGGGCGCTGCGGCGACCGCCACGTTTGAAATTCTTCATCATGTCCTGCATTTCGCGGAACTGCTTAAGCAGCACATTGACATCCTGCACAGAGGTGCCCGAGCCTTTAGCAATGCGCCGTTTGCGGCTGGCTTTGAGTATCTTGGGATTGCGCCGCTCTTCCAGCGTCATGGAATAAATAATCGCTTCCACCCGCTTTAGTTCGCTTTCGGCGCCGCTCAAATCTACCCCTTTAGCCATTTTGTTGATGCCCGGCACCATCTCCAGCAGTTGCGCAATCGGCCCCAATTTTTTCATCTGCTGCATCTGACCCAGGAAATCTTCCAGGTCAAAATCACCTTCCAACAGCCGCTTACCTGCTTTTTGCGCTTCTTCCTGATCCAACTCTTGCTGCGCCCGCTCAATCAGAGTCAGCACATCCCCCATACCCAGGATACGGTTGGAGAGGCGATCCGGATGGAAAATTTCAATTGCGCTCAGCTTTTCGCCCGTTCCCAGGAACTTGATGGGCACGCCCGTCACTTCGCGCATGGAAATGGCTGCGCCGCCGCGGGCGTCGCCGTCAATCTTGGTCATGATCAGACCCGTCAGATTGACCGCATTGTGGAAGTCAGTGGCTACGCGCACCGCTTCCTGACCAGTCATGGCGTCAGCCACCAACAAAGTCTCAATGGGCTGGACGCGGGCTTTGATCGCCTTGATCTCGTCCATCATCATTTCGTCAATGTTCAAACGCCCGGCGGTGTCCAGGATAACGACTGTTGCACCCTCAACCCTTGCCAGCTTGACGCCATTGGCGCATACGTCAGGTGGGCGCGCTGCCGTCCCTTCGCTGTAAACGGGAATGTCTAGCTGCCGTCCCAGGGTCTGCAGCTGATCAATAGCCGCCGGACGGTAAATGTCCGCGGCTACCAACAGGGGACGGCTGCCGCCGCGCCGCAGATGCAGCGCCAGCTTAGCCGCCATGGTGGTCTTGCCCGCGCCCTGCAAACCTACCAGCATGATAATCGTAGGCGACTGCATGCCCAGATTCAGGCGGCCCGGCTCGCCCAGCGTGCGCACCAGTTCTTCGTTAACGATTTTGACCACCATCTGGCCCGGCGTCAGGCTGGTCATGACTTCCTGCCCGACAGATCGCTCCCGCACGCGCTGCACAAAGCTTTTGACGACTTTGTAATTGACGTCAGCTTCCAGCAGGGCCAGGCGAACTTCACGCATGGCGGTATCTACGTCAGCCTCTGTTAATTTGCCGCGCCGCTTTAAGCCATCAAAAACAGTCTGTAAGCGATTGCCTAACGATTCAAACATGATAGGGTCATTACCTTACTACAGGAAACCGGGCCGCCCACGTGGGCGCTGTCTGGCACAAGCGCCAGATGAGGTCGCCAATGCGCAGGCAACAACCTGCGCTGCAGCGCCTCACAAGGGTGAAAATTCTAACGCAGCCGTCCTTCTCCGTCAAGAAACGGTTACGCGGTACGCGGTCGCGCAGAGACGCGGAGATCAGGCTGGCTGCCGCAGCGCCTGCGCCGCCAGCGCCAGAGCGGCAGCCCGGTCTGTGTTTTCCCAGGGCGCGTCTATATCGGTGCGGCCAAAGTGACCATAGGCGGCTGTAGCCCGGTAAATCGGGCGGCGCAGGTTCAGGTCGCGCACAATAGCGCCGGGTCGCAGGTCGAAGTTTGCCTCGATCAGCTGCACCAGCAGGTCATTGTCGAGTTTGCCTGTGCCAAACGTTTCCACGCTGATACTGATGGGGTGCGCCATGCCAATGGCGTAGGCAATTTGCACCTCGCAGCGTTCTGCCAATCCCGCGGCGACCACATTCTTGGCTACCCAGCGGGCGGCATAAGCGGCGCTGCGATCAACTTTGGTGCAGTCCTTACCGCTAAATGCGCCGCCGCCGTGCCGTCCCATACCGCCATAGGTGTCTACAATAATCTTGCGCCCGGTCAAGCCGGCATCGCCCATGGGGCCGCCAACCACAAAGCGTCCGGTGGGGTTAATGAAAATGCGCAAATCATCATCTACCAGGTCTGGGGGCAAGACAGGGCGGATGACGTGTTGGATAATGCCGGCATGTACCTCTTCCTGGCTCAGTTCTGGGGCGTGCTGCGTGCTCACCAGCACCGTATGAATTCGGCGGGGTTTGCCATAACTGTACTCAACCGTCACCTGCGTCTTGCCATCCGGGCGCACCCAGGGCAGCGTACCATCCCGCCGCACCACTGCCAGCCGCCGCGCCAGCTTATGCGCCAGATCAATGGGCAGGGGCATCAGTGATTCCGTCTCATTACAGGCAAAGCCAAACATCATCCCCTGGTCGCCCGCGCCGATGGACTCAATCAACGCATCTTCAGAGCCATTGCGGCGAAACTCCAGCGCGCGGTTAACGCCTTGGGCAATGTCTGGGCTTTGCTTGGCCAAAGCCACCAAAACGCTGCA
>JAGVTM010000533.1 GCA_019136785.1 Chloroflexota bacterium
GGTTTATCTGTCAAGTGGCTGAGAATCAGGGTTTCGCAGATTTCGCGGACGAGGCGCTTTTTTGCGCCGGCTAAAGTCTCCGGTTACGCGCCAGAGGAACGATTTTGGAAAATCGTTTTACGTGGCGGAACGATTTTAACTATACAGGTGCAAGGCACTGGCCACAGGCGTTTCAACAGGTCAAAACGGTTCGGCCAGTGCCTTGCACCCCCGTTTAGACGCCCATGCGGGCGTATAGTTGGGCGACGGCGGCGTAGGGGTCAATGTGACGGGCGGCGACGGCGGCGATTAGTTCCTGGCGCTGTGATTCGGGGACAACGGCAGCCAGGTGAGCCATGAAACGGGCTTGCAGCAGGTGGTTCAGTTCCTGACGGCTGCGCTCCTGTTCGCGGACGCGCCACTCGCCACTCTCCTGTAAATAGGCGCGATGGTGTTGAATGTGGTCAACCAGGGCGGTAATGCCAACGCCTTCGGTGGCTACGGTTTCACACAAGGCGGTTTCCCAGCGGGGGTGGTCGCCGGGGGGCGAGCCGTTATCGTGGCCAGGTACGGTCATTAGCTGCCCATGATGGCGGATTTCGTAGCCGGCGCGGGTGCCGGTGGGGTTGAGGTGCAGCATCATCTGCAGGGCTTTGACGGTGCTGGATTTGCTGGGGCGGTCGGCTTTGTTGACGACGAGGATGTCGGCGATTTCCAGGATGCCGGCTTTGATGGTCTGGATTTCGTCGCCCATGCCGGGGGCTTCGATGACGAGGACGGTGTGGGCTGTGCCGGCAATGTCCACTTCTGCCTGTCCTGCGCCTACCGTTTCAATTAAGATGATGTCAAAATCGGCGGCATCTAATACTTTGACGACGGCGGCGGTAGCTTCTGCCAGACCGCCAAGCTGCCCACGGGTGGCCATGCTGCGGATGAAGATGCCGGCATCGCCTGCCAGGTCTCTCATGCGCACGCGGTCGCCGAGCAGCGCGCCGCCGGTAAAGGGGCTGCTGGGGTCTACGGCGACAATACCTACCTGGAACGGGCGACCGTGGGCGTCCTGGCGGGCGCGGAACGCCTTCGCCAGTTCGTTGACGAGGGTGCTTTTGCCGGAGCCGGGGGAGCCGGTGATGCCAATGACGTGGGCGCGCCCGGTGTGCGCGTAGAGGGCGCGCACGGCGGCTTCGGCGTCGGCGCGGCTGCGCTCTACCAGGGTGATGACGCGGGCCAGAGCGCGGCGGCTGCCCTGGCGCAAGCCGGCAATGAGGGCGTCGTTGATTTGATTATCCCTCACCGAGTACGCGCTCCCGGATGGTCTGGACGATTTCTTCGGTGCTGGCGCCGGGGCCGAAAATGCCGGCAATGCCTTGCTGGCGCATGGCGGGCCAATCGTCGTTGGGGATGATGCCGCCCAAAAAAACGGGAACGTCGTCCATGTCGTGCTGGCGCATCAGATCCATGATGGCGGGCACGAGGGTGACGTGGGCGCCGGATAACATGCTGAGGCCAATGACGTCTACGTCTTCTTGCAGGGCGGCTTCGACGACCATTTGGGGGGTCTGGCGTAGACCGGTGTAGATGACTTCCATGCCGGCATCGCGCAGGGCGCGGGCAATGACTTTGGCGCCGCGATCATGCCCGTCCAGGCCGGGTTTGGCAATCAGGACACGAATTTTCCGCTCTTCCATACGTGTTTCCTTAATAGTCTGGCTTTAGAGAAACTCCAGGTGATTTCTCATTTCTTCTGCTGGCAGAACCTCATGAATCAACATCAGGCCCCGCACAATGTGACCAACGTGGGTTCGTTGGCGTGCATAGACGATGCCGGCATGTTCCTTGCCCCGGGCATGGAATCGGAGAAAGTCATCATCTTGCGTAAAAATAACACGCCCTGCGCGCAGCGCCAAAATGAGGTGTTCTTCGTCTGTGGCTCCAAGCATACCGGCTGCTTGTGCGGTTAAAACGTTGACGCCCCGCCTTTCCAGCCCAGCGGCAACAGCGGGATGAACATGCTCGTCCAGATAATAGTTAACCGGCCCGCTCATACAACTTTTGGGCTAACAGAGAAGGCGTTTTTTGGCGCAGCGCTTCTGCAAATTGTTCGCCTTGGGCTATTGATTGGTCTATTGACTCTTTGTGGTCGTAATAGTAAGCAAGGGCGGCATAAATCTCAGATAAGGTCAGGGCATATTGCGTGGCAATTTCGTCAACGCTGTATCCCATGTGTTCATGCCAGATGACGACATTTTGTACGGTGATACGATGCCCAACAATACGCGGCTTGCCGCCGGCAATTTCCGGTGTACTGACAATGTGTTGGTAAACTGTTTCCACAGCCATTCTTATTACCTCAAGCAACCATTTGCGACGCGCGCCAGCCAATGCTGACGCCACATTATACCGAGTGTAGGGCGGTTTTACGAGTTAGAAGGGGATAAGAGGGGAGTTCTCAATTTGAATGAGTCTGTTGGGGAAGCCCCCATCCCCCAACCCCCTTCCCCCTAAAGGGGGAAGGGGGCTTTCGGAGAGGGCGAGGGGCGCTGCGCGTCCTTGCCTACCATTACCGCTTCCCTGGCGAATTTGCTGCTTTGGACAGTGGTGGACACCGATGTGAG
>JAGVTM010000038.1 GCA_019136785.1 Chloroflexota bacterium
ATCTCCCAGAAGTTATCCTTTTTTGATCCATACAAAATCTTATCATCCGCCAGCAATGACGGTCTTACGGTGGGGTGGCATCAGGTGCAGATAGTGGGCAAGGGCGAGCTGCCCATTACCCTCACATGCTTCGGCAAGCTCAGTACAGGTCTGGGCAGCAACAGCGTCATGAGCTATAACAATGGCGGCGGCATGGTTGCCGGCAGCCGCCCCCTACTGCCTGAATTATTGTGCCTGATGCGGGCAAGCCATTATAATCCAGGCTATGTCCGACCTCAGCCTCACTGACCCTATTGCGGAAGCCGCCCGCAGTTTGTTAGCGGCGCAAATGCAGATTATGCGTGGCCAGGTTGAAGCCGTGTACGAGGCTGCCAATGCCGGCAGCGTCCACGAAATGCGCAAAGCCATTCGCCGTTCCTTCACCGCTTTCTTGCTCTTTGAGCCGTATTTCCAGCCGGACGCGCTCCGGCCTTTCCAACGTCCACTGCGCAAGATCATGAAACGATTGGGCCGCGCTCGCGACCTGACCGTATTAGGCCAGAATCTGGCTCAGCATTTACAGACATTAGCCGCAAGCCAAATGGATGCCGGCAATCTTCCCACCCTGCAACAGCACATTCACGCCCAACAAATCGCCGCCGAAGCCCGTTTCCAGGCGTACTTGCAGCAAGAAAAAGTAAACAATTTCTTCGATACCTACGCGGATTTCGTGCAGACGCCGGGCGCTGGCGCATTGCCGCAGCCTGCCCATGCCGTTGTTCAGGTACGCCACCTGCTGCCTGTACTCACCTACCAGCGCCTGGCAGCCGTGCTTGTCTTTTCTGACAGCGTGCAGCAGGCCAATTTGACACTGCCGGAGATGCACCAGTTACGGCTGCATGCCAAAGAATTACGGTACACGCTGGAATTCTTCGCGCCTCTGTTGGGGCCGACCTTCGTTCTTGTCCACGCCACCCTCAAACGTTTGCTAGAGCATCTGGGAGAGCAAAATGACGCTTACGTGGGCGCGCGGTGGTTAGAGGAGCAGCTTCGGGAAGCGGAAATGCCGGCACTCTACTCCGCCCTACACGCCTACCAAAACCTGTTGCAGCAGCGGCTGGACCATCTGTTAGCCGAATTCCCCTCCATCTGGGCCGAATTCGACCACCCCGCCTGGCGCATCAATCTGGCTCTGTCCCTGCCCGTCTGACAATCCTATTAACCGTTCACCATTCACCATTCACGAGCGGTGTCTTCACCGCCATTCACTATTTGCCACGCACCCTTGCGCCCGCCTTCATCCCTTTACCCGGCAATAAGCGCCCGGTATCCCGCCCAAACACCCCCATGGACTTGAAACCCCTCTTCCTCCTTGATCCCGACGTTGTCTTCCTTAACCACGGCTCCTTTGGCGCTACCCCCCGGCCTGTTTTTGCCGCTTACCAGGAATGGCAGCGACAGCTAGAGTGGCAGCCCGTACAATTCCTGGCGGTAGAATTGGGACAGCGCCTGGCCACAGCCCGCGCGGCCCTGGCAGCTTTCATCAATGCCGCCCCTGATGATCTGGCTTACGTTCCCAACGCCACTTTTGCCGTTAACGTTGTCGCCCGTTCCCTGCCATTGGGCGCAGAAGATGAAGTCCTGACCACCGACCATGAGTACGGCGCCTGCGACAACGTCTGGCGCTACCTCAGCCAGCGGCAAGGGTTTCGCTATGTGGCTCAGCCTGTTTCCCTGCCGGCAACCACCCCCGACGCCATTCTCTCCCAACTGTGGCAAGGCGTTACTTCGCGCACCAAAGTCATATTCCTCAGCCACATCACCTCCCCCACCGCCTTAACGTTGCCCGTCGCCGAAATTTGCGCCCGCGCCCGCGCCGCCAACATCCTGACGGTTGTAGACGGGGCGCACGCCCTGGGGCAGATTCCGCTGGACATGGCTGCCCTCGGCGCCGATTTTTACACCAGCAACGCCCATAAATGGCTGTGCAGCCCCAAAGGCTCCGCCTTTCTCTATGCCCGGCCCGAAGCACAGCCCCGGCTGCAGCCCCTCGTCATTAGCTGGGGTTGGGGCGCGGAACGCCCCTTCACCTATGGTTCCGACTTTCTGGACTTGCTGCAATGGCAGGGCACGGCTGACGTTTCCGCTTACCTGACCGTTCCGGCGGCTATTGCCTTTCAGTCCGAATATGACTGGCCCGCTGTACGTCTCCGCTGCCACGCACTGGTGCAGCAGGCCCTGCGCCGCATTAACGAACTGACCGGTCTGTCGCCCATGTACCCTGACGGGGCCGGCTTTTACCACCAGATGGGTATTGCCGCTTTGCCACACCAGGAGGATTTGGCGGCATTCAAAGCCCGTCTTTACCAGCGTTACCGCATCGAAAGCCACTGCGTGCAATGGCGCGACCGCCAATTCATCCGCGTCTCCATTCAGGGTTACAACACGCAGGCGGACGTGGACGCCCTGCTCTATGCTTTAGAACGAGAGTTGTGAGCATGTTCCAACTCCGCAGCCAATCCGAAACCCGCCTGGAAGTCCGCTGTTATTCCACCTGGGGGCGGATGGCGGCATTTGGTTTCATAGTGGGCGGGCTGGCGCTGTTGGTTCTATGGGGCCAGGTCGTCTCCCTGCGCTGCACGCGCCTGGGGCCGTCCACGGTAAGCTGCGACTACCGCGCCGGTTGGCTCGTATTTGGCGGGCGTGTCCAGACTGTAGAAGTTCGTGGGGCGGAACTTCCCGGCAGCCGCAGCATCTATGGCGTCAATCTCATCACCGCTGGCGACGAACTACCCGTTACCCGCGTATGGGCTTTGGGCTACCGGCGGCAGCGCGATCTGGTGGTGCAAATCAATGAATTCCTGGCTGACTGGCAGCGCTCCACCCTCTCTATACCTTCTTTCTATCCCTGGTGGCGTTATCTGCTCCTGGCAGCCCCCCTTTTCGCCGGGCTGCTCTTGCTCAGTCTGCTCCCTGCCGTCACCTTGACCCTGCAGAAGGAATCTGGCCTCACTCTCCAGCGCCGCACCTGGTGGCGTCGCCAGACTTGCACCTATCCCCTGTCCCAGATTGAAACCATTCTCCTCCAACCCCGCCCTCTGCGTTCTGCCTTACTTCATCTGCGCCCTGCCGCCCAATCCCCCCATTCCCTGCCCGGCCTGACCAGAGCCAACCGCGCTCGCCTGATTGCCTTGATCAACCAATTCTGACCCTGCCAGCGCCGGGTCTCTCCTACCACGACAACAGACCGTGCCATTCCCAGTGAAACGAGGAATCCCAACGGCATTAGAGGGACAAAACAGTTAGCAGGGAACAGCGGTAGGGATTCCTCAGGCTATCGCCTTCGGAATGACAATGCAGTGGGGCCCATTGTCATTCCGAGTGAAACGAGGAATCCCAACGGCGTTGGTGAACCAAGGTGTCCGGGATTCCCCAGTTTACCATCTGCGGAGTATGATGCTGTGAGTGTATCATGTCGCCTGATCTGAAATTTGAAGTCGTTCCTGCTGCCGGCATTTCCCCCACCCTCCTGGACGCCATCTACGCCCTGTGCCAGCGCGCCTATGGAGAAGACTTGCGCGCCCTGTTTGCCACTTTCCAAGACATCACCCACCTGCCTGGTTTCCTGGACGGCGTCCTGGTTGCCCATGCCATGTGGGTCACCCACTGGCTCCAGCCAGGCAACGCCCCTCCCTTGCGCACCGCCTACGTGGAAATGGTGGCCACCGAGCCGCGTTTCCAGCGCCGCGGCTTTGCCACTGCCGTCATGCGCCATCTGGCGGACGCTATTTCCGCCTACGACCTGGGCGCGCTGTCCCCTGCCGAGACCAGCGTCTACGCCAGGTTGGGCTGGGTCTTCTGGCGCGGCCCCCTGTTCATCCGCGCCGACCAACAGTTGATCCCCACGCCAGATGAGCAAGTCATGATCTTACGCCTGCCGCAAACGCCGCCACTGGATTTAGACCAACCGCTGTCGGCAGAGTGGCGCGAGGGGGAATTGTGGTAGAGGGTGGGCAGTGCCAGGCACGGGGCAGCAGGAATCTATTTGCTCAAGATCGTTGCCCCGTGCCTGGCACTACTGGCACTACGAACGTTTGACGGGGTTATACCCATGTGATATGATCTTACATCTCTGGCCCCCTGAGCCAGATTATTGTCGTTTGGCTACAACAAGCAAGTAAAAAAGAGAGGAAAGGATAACCAGGAAATCACGAACAACAACGAAGAAAGATTCAGGATATCGGGTAAATGGTCGCATCCGGGCGCGTGAAGTGCGCCTGATCGATCAGGATGGTACTAACCACGGTATCGTGCCCTTACGGGATGCTCTGGAACGAGCACGCCTGGCAGGGTTGGATCTGGTAGAAGTTGCCCCACAGGCAAACCCCCCGGTCGCGCGCATTCTGGATTACGGCAAGTTTTCTTACGAGCAGACCAAAAAAGAGCGTCAGGCACGTAAACAACAGAAGCAAATCGAAATCAAGACCATTCGATTTAGCATTGATACGGCGGATTTCCATCGTGAAATCAAAGTCCGCAACGCCCGCAAATGGCTGGAAGAAGGCAAAAAAGTCAAAGTCTCCATCCGTTTTTATGGGCGTGAGATCACGCGCCCCCAGATTGGCATGGACATTATGACGGCTATTGCCAAAGACCTGGAAGGTCTGGCAACGGTCGAACAGGAGCCAAACATGGAAGGCCGCAACATGGTGATGATGCTGACGCCCGCCAGTTAACCTATCAATTAGCTCCCTAAGAGGTTCAGCTTCCCCCGAAATTGAACTTCTGCAACCAGGTCAGGTAACAGAACAAAGCCCGTAGCTGGCTTTTTTGTGAGAGATTGACATGCCTAAGGCAAAGACAAAGAAATACAAACTCAAGACGTACAAAGCAGCCGCCAAGCGGTTTCGGGTGACGGGCACAGGCAAGATCCTGCGCACCAAAGGCGGCAAGAGCCACTTGCGCCGCCGTAAGTCCAAGCGGGTCAAGGCGCAACTGGATCGGATGCTGGAAGTGACGGCAGCAGGCGACCGCCGCCGTATCATGCGCATGGCGCCCTATCTGAAGAAGTACAAGGCAAACCCGCCTGCCTGAGATCGTTGTGGCCTGTTCGTTGTTAGAACAGACAATCGCTGCCTGGCCTCGGTCACAAGGCTTGAGTGTCCAGGCTCCATGAAATGCGAGGAGATAAACAATGCGAGTAAAAGGTGGCGTTGTAACCAGACGCCGTCATAAGAAAATTCTGAATATGACCAAGGGCCAGTGGGGCACGCGCAGCAAACTTTTCCGCCGCGCCAACGAGGCCATGATGAAATCCCAATGGTACGCTTACCGCGACCGGCGGCAGCGCCGTCGTGATTTTCGCCAGTTGTGGATTGCCCGCATCAATGCCGGCGCCCGCGCCAATGGTCTCAGCTACAGCCGCTTTATCTACGGCTTGAAGCAAGCCAACGTGACGCTGGACCGCAAAGTGCTGGCGGACATTGCCGTGCGCGACGAAGCTGCTTTCGCCGCCCTGGTGGAAACGGCTAAACAGGCTATGGCTTAGCCATGCCATAAAGCCGTGCTGGTTTGTTTTGTTATCTGACTGATTTCCCTGACCCCTCTAAAAACGCCACGTTTGCCCCCAAGCGTGGCGTTTTTTGTTGCCGGCATTCCCGCAGTAAAATAGACGATGGCAAATCGTTTCCCGCGGAGACGCGGCGGAACTGTCCATCAAAAAGTTCCCAGAGTAGAGGCTTTAGCCGGCAACGCCACCGGTTGAAGCCGCCACTCCAAAACGAGAACTGATTTTTAGACGATTACTGAGAGAGTAATCATTTAGTGAGACAGGCGTGCAATCAGGCGATTGATGGGGAATGGACAGACCATGATAGACGCGCGCCGACAATGGCGTATCCGGGGCTGGCTGCTGCTTATTTTACTGGCGGCGGCGGCGCTGCGTCTGGCTGCCCTCAGCCAGGCGCCGCCCGGCTTCACCCACGACGAAGCGGATCATGGTCTGGATGCCTGGGGCGTGGTCAACGGCATTCGTCCCATCTATTTCACCGTTGGCTATGGGCGCGAGCCGCTGTTTGATTACAGCACGGCGCTGCTGATGTCCTTCCTGGGCCCAACTTACCTGGCAGGACGGTTAACGGCAGTATTTTACAGCCTGGTGATGGTTGCCGGCAGCTACGCCTGGGCGCGCCGCGCTTTTGACAGGCGGCTGGCGCTGCTGACGGCGGCCGGGCTGGCGGTCAGCTTTTGGGGCGTCATGACCGGAAGGCAGGCGTTGCGGTCTGTCACTATGCCGGCATTTTTCCTCCTCGCCGCCGCCTGCTACTGGCAAGGGCTGCGCCACCCGCGCCAGCGCCGCTGGCATTGGCTGGCGGGCCTGTTCCTGGGTATCACCTTCTACACCTATCTGCCCGCCCGCCTCACCTGGTTGCTTTTCCCTGGCCTGCTCTTGTTCTGGGCTATCTGCCAACGCCAGACCTTGCGCCGCCATTGGCGCAGCACGCTGTGGATGTTGCTGCTGGCCGGCGCCATTGGCTTCCCCCTGTTTTTTTATTTACAGACCAGCGCCGCCGAAGTGCGCCTGTCCCAGTTAAGCGGGCCCCTGCAAGCGGCGGCTGCCGGCAACTTTGCCCCCTTGTGGCGCAACATCCTGGGCAGCCTGCGCCTTTTTACCATCAGCGGCGATACATTATGGCGCTACAACATCCCCGGCAAACCCTGGCTGGATCCGGTGATGGGCATCCTGTTCTATACGGGGTTGCTGCTGGCGCTGTGGCGTATAGGGCGCTGGCTGTGGCGGCGTCCGGCGGACGGCAGCGCGCAGGCAGCCAGCCTCCTGTTTGCGCTGGCCTGGTTGGGGGTGGGCATGCTGCCGGCATTCATCACCGGCCCCGAAGCCAGCACCACCCGCGCCATTGCCATGCAGCCCATCCTTTATCTTTTCCCGGCGCTGGCGCTGGTATCGGTTTACGATTGGCTTAACCGGCGTTGGCGCGGGAGGCGGTTGGCGCGGAATGCCGGCATTCTCCTCGCCCTCCTCCTGTTTGCCGCTGTGGGCGCGCAAACTGTCCGCGACTACTTTCTCATCTGGGCTAACCATCCCGCTGTGCGCGTGCAATATGAATCTACCCTCGTTGCTGCCATGAACTACCTCAACGCGCATGGGCAAGGCGCGGTAGCCGTGTCCACCGCCACCCCCGACCGTTTCCACAGCCCCTCCACCGCCTTAATGACCCTGCGCAATGACGCCGTAGACCTGCGCTGGTTCAACGGCGCCGGCAGCCTGCTGTTGCCCCAGGCAGACCGAGCCACCCTCATCTTCTCCGGTTTTGCCCCGCTCCACCCCGCCCTGAGCCGCTATTTCGCCCCGGCTGCGCCGCCCGTCGTCCTGCCCCTCCGCCCCACCGATGAAGACCGCCCGCTTACTATCTACGCCGTAAACCCGCCTGCCTGGCAAGCACAGTGGCAGCGCCAGTTCCATCCCCTGCGCGCCGACCTGGAAGATGCCGCCACCCTCCTGGGATACGATTTACAAACGCCTACTGTCGTCGCGGGCCAGCCAGTGCAGCTTGCCGCCTGGTGGCAAGCGCAGCAACCGCGCGAAGGATTGGTCTTCTTCACGCACCTCACCAGCGACGGCCCGCCCCTGGCGCAGGCAGACCGTCTGGACGCCCCCGGCTACTATTGGCGCCGCGGCGACCAGTTCATCCAACTACACACCATCCCCCTGCCGCCCAGCCTGCCGCCTGGCACGTACACGCTCATCATTGGCGCGTACAGTTGCCTCACCCCGCCCTGCGACCAGCCGCCGCGCCTGTCCATCCTCACCCCTGATGGCGCAGTTGCCGACCATCTAACCCTGCCCACCCCCATTATTGTCGCCAGCCCATAACCGCCCGCCGCCCATGCCCACCTCCACTCCCCGCCGCCTGCGCCCCGACTGGCCCATGCTCCTGATCACCCTGACCGCCTTTGGGCTGCGCGTCTGGCGGTTGGCGGCTGTTCCCCCTGGCTGGCGGGACGACGAACTCATTAACGTCTTCGTCATTTCGCAAAAGATACTAGACGGTCAGTTGGCGTTCTTCTATCCGGATGCGTCCGGGCACGAGCCGCTTTACCATGCCCTTCATGCCATTTTCATGGCTTTGTTTGGAACCAATGCCCTGGGGTTCCGCCTGCTCTCCGCCATTTTTGGCACGCTGGCTGTGCCCCTCACCTATCATCTGGGCCGCCGTCTCTTCAGCGGCCATCACGGGTTGATTGCCGCCGCCGCCTTGTCCGTCAGCTTCTGGTCGCTCGTCTATTCCCGCCTGGGCATGCGCCACATAAGCCTGACGGTGTGGACGCTGCTGGCTTTTATCTGCTTTTGGCGCGCTCTCCATCCGCCCAAAGCCGCTGCGCCGGCCATGTCCGGGCGACGAACGTTAACTCAATATACCCCGTTTATGGGTGCGGCTTTTTTCACCAGCCTGGGCTTTTACACCTACTTTGCCGGGCGGGGCGTGCCCCTGATTTTGCTGGCGTTTTGCCTTTATCTGGCGCTGTGGCAGCGCCCGCTGCTGCGCGCCCGCTGGCGTGGGCTGGTGTTGATGTTCGGTTTGATGGCGCTTTTGGCGCTGCCCCTGGCAGTGACGTTGTGGCAGCAGCCAGAAGCACAGGGTCGGGTGTCCGAATTGGCAGTGCCCTTGACGGCGGCGCGGGCGGGCGACTTTGCGCCGCTGGCGCAGCAAACGGTGACCACGCTGCGTATGTTCCACGCCGATGGCGACCCGGAATGGTTGTACAACATCCCGCACCGCCCCGTCCTGGGCATCATCGGGGCGGCAATCCTCTGGGTAGGGGTAGGCGCGGCGTTATTTCAGGGCGCGCGCTTTAGCTTTAGCGCGGAACAGGCACGGCGGCGGCAGGCTCTACCGTATCTATTTCTGGTGGGGTGGTGGGCTGCCGGCATTTTCCCCGGCTTCATCAGCGTCCCCCCCGCCAGTTTTGGTCACACCATCCTGGCGCAGCCGGCTACTTTTCTGCTGGCCGCCCTGCCCATCGGTTGGATAGGTGGGCAGCGGTGGGCGGGCGGGCGTTGGGCGGCGGCGCTGTTGGGCGCGCTGTTGGTCGTTTCTGTAGGCTGGCGCGACCTGCCTGCCTACTTTAGCGAATGGCCCGCGCACGGCAACACCCGCTTCCTCTACCACGCCAACATGCGCGACGTAGCCCAATACGCCGCCGCCCACCCTGACCTGACCGACTTTGGCGTGAGCGACTTACTGGCTGGCCCCTGGAGCCGCCTGGCGCTGCAAATGGAACTGGCGGCAGCCGGCTCAGACGCCCAGCCGCGCCTGTACGATCCGCAGCGCGCTATTTTCCTGGCGCTGTCTGGCAGCCCCGCTGTCAGCTTTCACAGCTACCCGCAAGTGCCCGACGCTTACGCCTCTCACTATGCCCCGCCGTTGGCGCAGGCAGGGGGGTACACATTGGCACAGGTGGTAGAGGAAACGCCGCTGCCGGCAGCAGCCCCGCTGCCGGCATCCCCGCTGGCTTGCTTCCAAAATGGCCTGTGCGCTGTAGCTGCCGCCTATGACCCCACCGCGTCCGTGCTGGAAATTACCTGGCAGGTGGCCCGCCCCTTAGCGTTGCCCCCGATTCCCATAATCAGCAACCCACCGCCGCCCGGCGTCTATGCCGGCCCCCGTCTGTGGGCCTTCGCCCACCTGGTAGACGACTCCGGCCACTTCCTCAGCGGCGACGACGGCTTCTGGGTAGACCCGCAAACCCTGCGCCCAGGCGACATCTTTCGCCAGCGCCACATCCTGCCGCCGCCGAACGGCGTTTCCCCGGCCGCTGTGCATTTTGGCCTCTATGATCCTTATACAGGGGAAAGGGTGGGGGGAGATGCCGGCATTGACCACATCCAACTTCCTTTACAATAACCCGAATGGGTGTCTGGCTAGCCCCTTACATTCTGGCAATTACCGTGAATCAGCAAGGCACAGTCACAAGGCGAACATACTCTTCTTACTTGCTTTCATCAGTCACCTGGAGGATATGGTTGTACAGGCCCTTGCTAACCCAGAAACCGGCTTGTGACATTAAGCTGTCCATTACCGGGCCTATTGCCTCAATCCAGCCATCATGCTTTGCTTTTGCAAGAATGCCCAACACACCAGTGTGACTTACTCCCAAACGATTAGCTATAGCCCGTCCTTTGCGTTCATCCATCAATAACAAATCTGCTTCTACCTCAACCGCCAGAACAATTGCTTCCGCCTCCCCAGCATCCAATTCTCCTTCCAGTGACGTAACTAATGGACGATTGGTCACCGACCTGACTTTAATCCAATCAGCTCGCTCAATTTCTTTGGCACCTGCTTTCACTGTCCCCGCAACCATGATTTCGTCATAGACTGCTTGCGGAATGAGAATTGCCCCATACATTTCCTGCAGCAAATCTAGCCGACCAATTATCGCCAGATTAAGAACAACAGAAGTATCGCTCACAATAATCATACGTGGTCCATGCGGCCCAGAGTATTCAAATCAGCCTCAAAATCATCTATGTCATAGTTGATTGGGATTTGACGACTGGCCAGGAGCAGTTGAAATTGTATCCGACCCATCCGGGCTAATTTGCTGGCTTTGCCAAGTGATAGCTTTCCTTTCTCGTAAAGCAAAACGGCCACTTCTTGTAAGAACTCGGTTTCCGTCATGTGCGAGGCGTACAAAATATCACTCGAGATAACAACACTCATTTTCTTACCTTTGCAGACTATTTTACAAAATGCTCGATTGTCAAAGACGATTATACTCAGTCAAGTGTGCATTAGCACACCCCATTTACTTCCGAGAAGGAGACAACATGGGCCGCGGCGCGCCATCATGGATAAAAATTATGCCACCAATTTCACGGATGGCACGAATTTTCTGACCACTGACCACTCGCCACTGATCACTATTTTCGAAGGAGTGGGGGGAGATGCCGGCATTGACCCCATTCAACTACCTCTACCATAACGCCAACAAGCATACACCCATTCAGTGACCCACAAAATAGGCCGCAGATGACGCGGATGGCCCGCTGATTCTGGGGATTCAGCCGACGCATTT
>JAGVTM010000360.1 GCA_019136785.1 Chloroflexota bacterium
GGCGTCCCCATTAACCATTCACCAGCGGTGTCTTCACCGCCATTCACCAATTCACTCTTATCCCCCAACAAACGCGCCCTAAGCGCCTCCCACGCCTCCGTCCCCCGCAAACCTTGCAGCGGCGCGCAGTTTTCTAGTTCCCCGGCGTCATCCCACCCATGATCAACCGCCTGGTGCAGGTGAAAGAATGCCTTTTCCCCGTTGCCCAATCCACCCTGAGCCGCGCCAGAGAGAAAATGGCCATACTTTTGCCCATTCTCCAGCGCCAGTAGCTGCGCGCAAACGTCCAACGTCGCTTGGAAACGTCCGCGATCCAGATGGTCCCATGCCAGATTTGCCAGATAACTCACCTGTCCAAAAATAATCAAATTCTGGTCATACGTCTGGCAAAGCTGCAAACCATGTTTTTCCGCCATGCGCACCGAAGCGATGTTGTAAGAGACCACATCCCAATGAATCTCCGCCAGCCCATGCGCCAGGCCATACGCTATTGTCGCCCCCGAAACAGCCATGCCTAACCCCCGCTTTTGGTAAGCTGAACGAGTCACCAGACCAATTTCCCCCTGGTCGCCCACAATGCAATCCACCACCGCCCAGGAGACGCAGGTCTGATCTTGCACGGCTGCGTAACCAAAGGCTGCCTGGTCAGGCTGCGGGCTGTTGGCGCGCAAGTTGAGGACATTTTGCACATCTGCCGGCATTTCTCCCGCCACCTCCGCCGCCAAAGATGCATCTATAAAGCGCAGGGCAAAACCCTGCGGCATCGGCGGCGCTCCCCGAAAATGCCCCACCTTCGCCACATACAAAAAACGCGGCGTGGCAATAGGCAGACGATCCGCCACCAGCGTATCCAAAACGCTGCGCCACGCCGCCGAGGGCGCATTAAACAAAACCCCCCACCCATCCTGCCCCACAAACTGCTTCGCCGCCAGCGCCGCCCCCAATGCCTGGTTGAAAGCCGCGTTATGCGCATCGCCGCCCAAATAAGCCCACATCTCCCCCTTTAACACCATAGCCGAACGGGGTTGATCGGGATCATCCACGATTACCTGCCCGGCATATTTACCCGCTAACACCCCCGCGCAAAAAAGATGGCGCCTGGCCTGGACGCTAAACAAAGGCTGTACGCGAGAAAAAAGTTCGGGCGTTAACGAAATGGGCATAAATCACCTACTCACAAATGGTGGTACCACCACGATTAAGTGCAGCGCTACCAGTGCAGCCGCAGCGCTCGTTTGTGCGCGTATTTGCCTGACCTACCCCGCACCCACCCGGCTACTGCCGGCATCTTTACCAATTTAGCATGACGGGCAGGTGTGCTGCCTTAGACGGGGGCCAGCGTGCCGGCAAATATCAACCAGGCCAACACAGTTTTCGCCGACAGACTCAATACAATGTAGACCCGTTCCCCAAACAGATAATCCTGCCACGGGCCAACTTTCTTGTACTGCAACACCATATTGATGGCGAAAATGTTGAAGAAGACGAACAACGTCGGAACGATGGCGTACACAAAAGCCGGCGGCTTGGCGTCGCCAGACGAAACCGCGCCTACGAAGTACAGCATAATCACCACCCACGGCACAATTCCGGCGATGCAGCCATAGATAAAGGCCGTCCAGTTCGTCTTCTTCGTGTACTGGTTGTGATACTCCATCATGATCCCAAACAGGTTCATCGTGGCATTGAGCGTAAAGATCAGGAGGATGGCTCCCAGGTCCCAAAGCCCCACCAACATGCCAATGAGCACAATCATTAACGAGGAACTCAAGGCATATTCATAGAAGCGCACAGGATTCATGCCCTGCTTCAAATTCTGCACATAGCGCTGGTAGCCGGTGGTTGCCAGATAAAAATGCGCCACTGCCGAGATCAGCAGGAAAACCGCCACTGCCGGCCCAAAACGCACATCATACAGAAGTTGCGCGTTCGGTATCAGAGAGCGCGAGGCCACATCAAAATTCAAGTAATTAGTAAAGATGGGGTAGGTCGTGTCATTGCTGACCAGGATCATGAAGATACCCTGGATGAGATGCAAGAAACCCATAATCAGGTTGAAGCGCCGGAGTCGTGAGAACTTGTTCTCCGTCGCGCTGGCTAGTGAGGAATTTGTTTTTTTCATTTCGACGCTTTTCTCCCTGGCTAATCAGAACGTGGCCCCCATGATTGGTGTAGGCTGCCACGGGGGAAGTGCCAAAACGCACCCCACCCATCAACTATTTATAGCAGATTCTTGCTTAAGGTGTTAACTCAGCCACTTACCCGCCCAAAAGCCAACATAACTGACAGAAACACTCAACACCACGCCCCAAATCATATCCACCACCGTAACCAGCAGCGGCCAATCCTTGACCGTCGCCAGGTTAGTCAGATCATAAGTTGCATAAGTGATCAGCCCAAACAGAGCCGCCCGCAGCAGCGTGGCTTGCAATGAATCCGCCTCCACCCCAGGAATGACCACGAAAAACAAAATGCCGGCAACAAACAACAAATAAAACACCCCTGCCGCCGCCCAGTTTGGGCTGGGCGCCAACAAAAACCCCAACTGCTGCCGGTAAAACCCCCGCGCCGCCAGCCCCAACCACACC
>JAGVTM010000161.1 GCA_019136785.1 Chloroflexota bacterium
TTGGCGACGCCGACGCCCTGGCGGCCGCAATCACGCCGAACACAGTCGCCTTTCTGTTTGAACCAATTCAGGGTGAGGGAGGCGTGGTGGTTCCCCCAGACGGTTATCTGGCGCAGGCGGCGGAGATTTGCCGGCAGCACAAAATCCTGCTCATGGCTGACGAAATCCAGACAGGTTTGGGACGCACGGGCAGCCTGTTTGCCTGCGACCATGAAAACGTTCGTCCCGACGTGATGATCCTGGGCAAAGCATTGAGCGGCGGCTTCTACCCCGTTTCCGCCGTTCTCAGCCAGAAAGAAGTATTAGGTCTGTTTCGCCCTGGCGACCACGGCAGCACTTTCGGCGGCAACCCGTTAGGGGCAGCCGTTGCCCGCGCCGCCCTGGAAGTCCTGGTAGAGGAAGAAATGCCGCGCCGCTCACGCGAACTGGGGGAGTATTTCAAAGGCAGGCTGCTGCGCATTGAAAGCCCGCACGTCAAAGAAGTGCGAGGACGTGGCTTATTCATTGGCGTGGTGCTAAACACCAAAGCCCGCCGCTTTTGCGAAGCGCTGCAAGAACGGGGCATCTTGTGCAAAGAAACCCACGACACCGTTATCCGCTTTGCGCCGCCTTTAATCATCCAGAAAGAAGAAATAGATTGGGCCATTAGCCAGATTGAACCTGTCCTCATGATGCCCTGACACACCGGAGTAACATGGCTCACAACACCCCCCATACCTATCGCCATCTGGTCATTTACGAAATATACGTGCGCAACCACAGCGCCAACGGCACATTTGCCGGCGTGGAAGCCGATCTGCCGCGCATCCAAAGCATGGGCGTGGACGTCGTCTGGTTCATGCCCATCCATCCCATTGGCCGCGTGAAACGCAAAGGCAGTCTGGGTTCGCCCTATGTTGACGTCGTCTACAACCACACGGCAGTGGATTCCGTCCTGGTGCGGGAGCATCCCGAATGGTTCCACCAGGACGAGCAGGGCCGTCCCATGACCACCGTGCCTGAATGGAGCGACGTGATAGATTTGAAATATGGCGACGCGGCGCTCAATCGTTATCTCATTGATGCGCTCAAAGGGTGGGTGGCATTAGGGGTGGATGGGTTTCGCTGCGACGTGGCTTCCATTGTGCCGCTTGACTTTTGGCGGCAGGCGCGGCAGGAGATAGCGACAGTCAAGCCAGGCGTTATCTGGCTGGCGGAATCGGTGCACCTGAGCTTCATAGAGGAGCGCAGACGAGCAGGCTTGAGCGGTCACGCGGATGCGGAGATTTATGAGGCTTTTGACCTGACTTATGATTATGACATCTGGTCGGGGTGGGAAGCGGCTGTTGCCGGCATTCTGCCCATTAGCGACTATCTACAGACGCTGCGGCTGCAAGACGCCATCTATCCCGCCAACTTCGTCAAGATGCGGTGCGTGGAAAACCATGACCAGAAGCGCATCGCCGCCCGTGTGCCCGACCGCGCCCGCAACCAGGCATGGACGGCTTTTGCCGCCTTCAACAAAGGCGCTTTGCTCATTTATGGCGGGCAGGAGTCGGAGAACCGTCATACGCCTTCCTTGTTTGAGTCGGACAAGGTGGCCTGGGGCGACTATGCGCTGCAACCATTCCTGACAAAGCTGGCGCGGCTGAAGAAAGACGCAGCGTTGACGACGGGGCAGTTCACGCTGCTGGCGAGCGAACCCGCCATCCTGGCTTGCTGGCAGACAGAGGCGGGCGGCTTATTGGGCGTGTTTAACGTTGCCGGCAGCAGCGGGCAGTTGGCGCTACCGCTGCCGGATGGCGTTTATGAGGATGTGCTGCACGACGGGCAGGTGAGCGTTGTCGGCGGATGGGTGGAGATGCCGGCATCTGCCGCCATCCTCCGTTACCACACGCCCATGGCCACGCCGCTGGCGTATGCGCCGCTGCTTGATTATCGCGGATAACTGGACGCACAGAGAAAACAGATGAACATTGAACTCATTTCAGGTCTTATTCAAAACGCGAACGCTGACACAATCATTGTCAACTTGTTTCAAGGCGTGACCACGCCCGCGGGCGCTACGGGCGCGGTAGATCAGGCGCTGGGCGGGGCGATCAGCGAGTTGATTGCCGCAGGCGATTTAACGGGCAAGGCGGGGGAAGTGGGCGTGCTCTACCCGCGTGGAGCCATTCCGGCGCAGCGAGTGTTGGTGGTGGGGTTGGGCGAGCGCGATAAGTTTGATCTGGATGGGGTGCGGCGGGCGGCGGCTGCCGGCATCTTGCGCGCCCGCGATCTCAAGGCGCGGCAGGTGGCTACCATTGCGCATGGGGCGGGCATTGCTGGTCTGGATGCCGCCGCGGCCGCCCAGGCAACCGTGGAAGGCAGTCTGCTGGCGCATTACCGCTTTAATGCGCCCAAACAACAGGAAACGCCTCACCAGATTGAGCGATTGCTTCTGGTGGAGTTCGAGGAGTCCAAAGTGGCGACCATGGCCGCGGCGGCGCAGACAGCCGCCGCCGTCGCCGCAGGCGTCTATCTGGCGCGCGACCTGGTCAACATGCCGCCCAACTACGCCACACCTTTGCGCCTGGGGCAGGCAGCCCGCGACATTGCCGCCGCCCATGGCATGGCGGTGACCATCGGCGATCGCGAGTGGGCGGCGGCGCATAAGATGGGGGCTTTTCTGGCTGTAGCCAAAGGGGCGGGCGACGAACCGCAGTTTATCGTGCTGGAACACAACAGCGCACGGGATGACCTGGAAACGATTGTGCTGGTGGGCAAAGGAATAACCTTTGACACGGGCGGCATTACCCTCAAAGCTGGCGCCGATATGTGGGAAATGAAGTCAGACATGGGCGGCGCTGCCGCCGTGCTGGGGGCCATGAAAACGGTGGGCATGCTCAACCTGCCGCTGCGCGTGGTTGGCTTGATGCCCTGCACCGAAAACAAACCGGACGCGCACGCTTACCGCCCGGCAGACGTGATTACCGCCAGCAATGACAAAACCATTGAGATTATCAGCACAGACGCAGAAGGACGCATGGCGCTGGCGGACGCGCTGGTGTATGCCAGCCAATACCAGCCTGCGGCAGTGATAGACCTGGCCACCCTGACGGGGGCTTGTGTGATTGCGTTGGGGAAAGGGGTGGCTGCCGGCATTTTCAGCAACGACGCCGCCTTACAACATAAACTGGTAACCGCGGGCGAAACCACCCGAGAACGCTTATGGCCCCTGCCGCTGTGGGAAGAGTACAAAGAGGCGATTAAATCTGACGTGGCAGACATGAAGAACAGCGGCGGGCGCTTTGGCGGCGTGGCTACCAGCGCCGTTTTCCTGCAGGCGTTTACGAACTATCCCTGGGCGCACCTGGATATTGCCGGCATGGCCCTGGCAGCCAAAGACAACGGTTACATCCCCCGCGGCGGCAC
>JAGVTM010000160.1 GCA_019136785.1 Chloroflexota bacterium
GCGGATGTGTCCCGCCTGGTAGACGAGGGGGCCTGGGTGCGCCTGTGCAAAGGAGCTTACGCCGAACCGGCAGGGGTGGCTTTCCCCAAAAAAGCAGATACAGATGCCAATTTTGTGCGCCTGATGCAGATGTTGTTGAGTGAGGAAGCGCGGCAGAAGGGGGTTTATGCCGGCATTGCCACCCACGACGATAACATGATCAACGCCACCATTGCCTATGCCAAAGCGCATAACATCCCGTCCAGCGCCTTTGAGTTCCAGATGCTCTACGGCATCCGCCGCGAACGACAGCTCGACCTGGTCAGGCAAGGGTATCAGATGCGTATCTACGTCCCCTTTGGCACCGCCTGGTATCCCTACTTCGTGCGCCGCCTGGCAGAGCGTCCAGCCAATCTCTGGTTCTTTGTCAGCAACTTCGTCCGCCGCTAACCATTCGCATTACTCACTCACTCACCCTATGGCCCTTATCCAGGAATCCCCCACTATTCAAGGCATCTATCACGTACAACTGCGTCCGTTTGGCGACGAACGGGGACGTTTTATTGAGACCTTTCGCAAAGAGTGGTTTCCGCAGCGTTCCTGGGAGATCATCCAGACCAACCGCTCCGATTCCGCCGCTGGCGTGCTGCGCGGTTTGCATTACCACCACCGCCAGGTTGATTACTGGTATCCGCTGCACGGCAGTTTGCGGGTGGGTCTGGTAGATTTGCGCCCCCGTTCGCCCACCTACCTGAACAGCCTGACCCTGGACATAGGCGCAGACCATACCCAGGGGCTTTACATTCCCATCGGCGTGGCGCACGGCTTCCTGGCGCTGACCGATGTCACTTTGTGCTATTTAGTGGACAACTATTATGACGGGGCAGACGAGTTTGGCGTGCGCTGGAACGATCCCACTCTCAACATAGCCTGGGGGGTCGCTGAGCCACGACTCTCTCCACGTGACGCGCAGAATCCATATTTGCGAGACATCCCGGCGGCGCATTTGCCCCAGTGATGGGGCGTTTGCGCCAACGTATTCGCCAACGGCCCGACCCTGTTACCACCCCAGACGCTGCCAGAGCGGGGGCCCCAGAACCAACAAGCCAATCACCACGGCGCCCAGCGCCCCAACCAACACGGCTGCCGCCGCCACATCTTTGGCAATTTTGGCCAGCGGATGGGGATCAGGCATGGACAGATCAACCACGCTTTCCAGCGCCGTGTTCATAAACTCCGCCATCCACACCGCCATCAACGTCAGCAGTAGGATTGCCCAATCGCCACGCGCAAGGCGCAGCCAGAACGCCAGCGCCAGCACGACCAGGCTGACAACCGCATGAATCCAGGCGTTGCGCTGCGTGCGCAGCACATAAGTCCAGCCCTGAAAAGCGTAGGAAAAGGAACGGGCGCGGCTGTGCAGCGCTTCCCGCCCACGGTCAATAATGGTGTTCATACAGGGTGATGCTCCCTTGCATCTTCATGTGGCGGTGTTTTTTCGGGGTGGGTGGGGAGGTTATGCCGGCATTTGCACCACCACCCCCAACCCTTGCAGCGCTGCCGCCTGCAGCCGCCACATAACGGCTTTCTCCTCCGCTTCGGCATGGTCGTATCCCAAGAGATGCAATACCCCATGCGCCAGCAGCAGCTGCAGTTCCGCCGTAATCGCGTGACCAGCCAGCGCCGCCTGTCGCTGCGCCTGCGGCACAGAGATGGCAATATCGCCCAAATGGACGCCAGGTCTGGTCAGCGCCTCTCCCGAAGGAAAACTGAGCACGTCAGTGAGCTGATCGTACCCCAAAAAGGTGCGATTTAGCGCCTGCAGCCGGGCGTCGTCGCTCAACAGCAGCGTCACCACCGCCTGGAGCGTCACGCCCGCCGCCGCCAACGCGGCTGCCGCTGCCGCGTGCAACAGCGGCTCCCAGGCGGCGTCAATTTCTGTTTCCACCACCAGTTGCAGATCTAAAGCCATACACGCCTTACCCGTTGCCAGCGCACATCAGGCAGGAGCAGATTCCACTCGCTCAGGTTCGCGGCGGCCCGGCTCCCTGGGCAGCGCCGCGCTCGCAGCGCCCGTTTCCGCCGGCGCCTCCTGGCGCATCATTTCTTCGTTGCCTGGATAGCGCACGCGCACATGGAAGCGTCCTTTGAGGGTCTTAATGAACGAAGAACGAATCTGCTGCAGTTCGCCCAGGGTCAGGCCCGAATTATCAAGCTGCCCCTCTTTCAAATGCCCCTCCACAATCGAGTTGACCAGCTTCTCGATCTCCGCCTCCGTGTCCGGGCGCACAGCCGTTGAGGTAGCTTCCACGGCATCAGCCAGCATGACAATGGCTGTTTCCCGCGAGAGGGGGCGGGGCCCAGAGTAGCGGAAACGACTGCTGTCTACCTGGCTGCCGTCCTTTTCCGCCAGTTCCTGCGCTTTCTTATAAAAGACCGTGACAACTTTGTCGCCGTGGTGTTCGGCAATGAAATCACGAATACGATCTGGCAGCTTATACTGGCGCGCCAACGCCAGGCCATCGCTGACGTGGCTGATGATAATGCGGGCGCTGCTGTAGGGATCCAGCGAATCATGCGGGTTAATGCC
>JAGVTM010000375.1 GCA_019136785.1 Chloroflexota bacterium
GCAGCGGCTGCCAGTTAAGACCATCATCGGCGGAAATAGCCACGTAAGCATAATCCCAGCCCGCTTCCATCTCATACCAGGCGCGAAATTTCAGGGTGGCTTGCGTTAGCCCGGTCAGGTCAAACGCCTGGGTCAACGTCATGTCGCCGTTATCCGCGGGATAGCTGCTCCAATAGGCGCTGCCGCTGTAGGGAGCCACATCCAGCACCTTAACCTGCTGCGTCCCCGTAAAGACCAGCGTCACGGGCTCGTCGCTGGCAATAGTCACGTAATCTACGCCGTATTGCGCCACGACGCCCGTCTGCTGCGCCGGAAAACGATCATGCTCGTTGGCTGGCGTTATCTTGGGCACAGCTAACTCCTGGTAGGCGTAGATGCCCGCGCCCCGTTCCAGGCTTTGCAAATAAGTAGCTGCCGCCCAATCGGCAAACAGGGCGTCAAAGTCAGGTAAACCGGCAGCGGGGAGGATGGCCTCAATGCCGGCAATCCCATTCTCCTCCTGCCCAATCCACGCTTGCAAAGCCTCATCTCCCAAACGATCCAGGAAATAAGCCGCAAACAAGAACGACGCCCCGTAATGCGCCCCACTGGCGCCATCAAACTGGCTGAAATCAGTCAACTGCACGTCTGGCTGCGCCGCAAATGAACGGTCAAAACCCGTGTCATTGAAACCATTCAGATACGCCGCCAGCACCGCCAGCCCCTCCTCCACCCAGGCGGATTCATTTTGGTCATGATGCCAGTGAATCATATGCGCCATCTCGTGCGCCACCACTTCATAATACGCCTGACTACCAATGGGCGCATTTTGCAAGTTGATATACAGCATCTCCATCTGGTTAGAGTAGGGGTTGACCGCCGTGACAAACTCATCCGCTGCCGAAAAGTAGCCCACCACGCCGCTGCCCAGCTCAGGACTATGCAAGATATTAACGCGATTGTCCCCATCTATCCCTGGCTGCCATTCATGCCCCAACATTTGCCGGTTGCGCGGCAGTATCTCCTCCTCCAGCCGCCGCGCCGCCTCGTGCAGTGTGCGCGGGCGCACCTTCTCGTCCAGTTGCAGCCACAGGTTCAGGCCGTCCGAACGATAGACCAGCCGCGCCTCGATTTGCTGGTTAACCTCGTCATCGTGGTTCTTGATCCAGAAAGCGACCACATCGCCCACCTGGTAAGCGGGTGGGTTGGCGTGGGCAACGGCTGGCAGTTCGCGCACACCGCGAAAGCGGCGGGTCAGGTCAACCAGGTCGCGCGGCGGCATCTCCGCCTGGACAAAAGCCGACAGATTTTCATACGCCGCCGCTGGCGGCGCGGTCGTGATTACCTGAGGCGTAATAATAGCGCTGGCTTCGCCCCGTTCCCCCAGGCTGCAAGCAGTCAAGGGCAGCAGCAGCCACAACAACAAAAATAATAGGCGCATAAAAGAAATTATACGGGGGCAAAAGCAGGGCGCAACAAAAGCGGCGGCTTGGGGTTATGATCATCAGAAATTGTTCACAAAACCGTGACCAGCCGCCAGACCAAGAGCGGCGGCCGGCATTTGCCGTGTAAACCAACATTCTCCCACACATCCCCGCTTCATGATTCCCACGAAAGCACACTGGCTGCCCTATCGTTCTACCGCGTTGGCAGCCATGTTTGACGCTGCAATTGGCGCCTGAATGAGTAGGCAAAAGACAACTGGCGCCGGTAGCCGCCAGCCCGAAGCCTGGCTGGGTCTGGCGGCATGGATGGTAAAAATGAAATACGCACACATAGTTGGCTGGGGCAGTTATTGGCCCGAAAACATTCTCACCAACGAAGAAATCGCGCAGAAAGTAGACACGTCACACGAATGGATCTATTCGCGCACAGGCATCAAGGAGCGGCGCATCGCCAATGCCCGCGAGACCACGACGCACATGGCTTTTCGCGCCGCCGTGCGCGCCCTGGAAGTTGCCAACATTGCGCCTTCGCAGGTTGATCTCGTCATCGTAGCGACTTCTACGCCTGAGTACGTTTTCCCGGCGGCAGCCTGCCAGGTGCAGGACTTGCTAGGCGCGTCCCACGCGGGCGCATTTGACCTGAGCGTGGCCTGTTCCGGCTTTATTTACGGCTTGAGTATGGCTGCCAGCGCCATTGCCTGCGGTTCCATTAACACCGCGCTGGTCATCGGCGCCGAAACGTTGTCCCGTATTGTGGATTGGACCGATCGCGGCACCTGTATTCTGTTCGGCGATGGCGCCGGCGCCGTCGTCTTGAAGGGGTCTAGCGTCCCTGGCGGTGTGCTCTCTACCACGTTGGGATCAGATGGTTCAGGCGGAGAACTGCTATACCTGAAGGCAGCCGGGGCGCGCCCCGTGCCCACGGTAGGCGTTGGTTTTTCAGCCAACGGACACCACCTGGACACCATCAACATGAATGGGCGGGAAGTATTTCGCTTTGCCACCCGCGTCATGGCTGAATCCGTCCAGGATGTGCTGCAAAAGGCGGAGATGACGCTGCAAGACGTCTCGTTGATTGTGCCGCACCAGGCCAACGCCCGCATTATTGAAGCGGCAGCCAAACGCCTCAAAGTGTCGC
>JAGVTM010000090.1 GCA_019136785.1 Chloroflexota bacterium
TTCGCCCCGTGCCTGGCACTCCTGCAACCAACCTCAAAACCCTCATCAACCGCCCCCTCAGCGAACTGGAAAAACAACGCCTCTACGACTGGCGCCCCCACGCTTACCAGATACGGCGCGAATTCGACCAGATCGCCCTCGGCGGCGGGCGCGCCCCCACCGTCCAGGACCAGACCATCGCCAGCCTCCTGCACCCGGCGCGCCTGCTGGAACTCATCTACCAGTACACCCTCTTCGACGACGGCAAGAAAAAGATCGCCCGCTACCAGCAATACTTCGCCGTCAAAGCCACCATTGGTCGCGTAGCTCACCTGAACAACCAGCATACCCGCACCGGCGGCGTCATCTGGCACACCACCGGCAGCGGCAAATCCCTGACAATGGTCATGCTAGCCAAAGCTCTGGCGCTCCATCCCAACATCCCCAACCCCAAAGTGGTCATCGTTACCGACCGCATCAACCTGGACGAGCAAATCTGGGGCACCTTCAAATCCTGCGGCAAACGGGTAGAACGAGCCGACAGCGGACAAGACCTGGTCAAATTGCTCCACAACAGCCGCGCCGACGTCATCACCACCGTCATTAACAAATTTGAAACAGCCGTGCGCCAGCAAGCCAGAGATGAAGGCGTCAACATCTTTGTGCTGGTAGACGAAGGGCATCGCAGCCAATACGGCGCCTTTCATGCCCAGATGCAGCGCGTCTTCCCCAAAGCCTGCTACATTGGCTTCACCGGCACCCCTCTCCTGAAAAAAGAAAAGACCACAGCAGCCAGATTCGGCGGCTTCATCCACAAATACTCCATGCGCCAGGCGGTAGCCGACGAGGCCGTCGTGCCTCTGCTGTATGAAGGACGCATCGTGGATTTGGATGTAGACAAAGCGCAAATTGATCGCTGGTTTGAGCGCGTTACCCGCGACCTCACTGAGCAGCAAAAGGTAGACCTGAAGCGCAAATTCAGCCGCAGCGAAGCAATCAGCCGCGCCGAACGACGGGTGGCGGAAATCGCCTACGACATTTCGCGCCATTACCAGCAAAACTTCCAGCACACGGGCTTCAAGGGGCAGTTGGCTGCCCCCAGCAAAGCCATCGCCCTGCGCTATAAGGCGTATCTGGACGAGTGGGGTGGGCTGAATGCCGTCGTGCTCATCTCCCCGCCCGACAGCCGTGAAGGGTACGAAGACGTAGATGAAGCCGCCGAACCGGCGCTGCAAACTTTCTGGAAAAAGATGATGCAGCAATACGGCTCCGAAGAAGCGTACAACCGCGAAATCAAAGCCTCCTTTGCCCAGGAAGAAGGCGTCGAAATCCTGATCGTGGTGGATAAACTGCTCACCGGCTTCGACGAACCGCGCAATCGCGTGTTATACATTGACAAACCGCTCAAAGAACACAGCCTGCTGCAAGCCATCGCCCGCGTCAACCGGCTGTACGAAGGCAAGGATTACGGCCTCATCGTGGATTATCGCGGCGTCTTGGGCGAACTGAACCAGGCGATGGAAACCTACAACGCCCTGGAAGCCTTCGACCCGGAAGATGTTGCCGGCACAGTCACCGACATCACCGCCGCTATCGAAAAGCTACCCCATCATTACAACGTCCTCTGGGGCGTTTTCAAGACAGTGGCCAATCCCCATGACGCAGAACAGATGGAAAAGTTCCTGGAGCCGGAAGACGTGCGCCAGCGCTTTTACGACGCCCTGAACGATTTTGCCGCGACGCTGAAAATTGCTTTAGGATCCGTCGCTTTTTACGAAACCACGCCGGAGAAGACGATCCAGAAGTATAAAAAGGAGTTGGCCTTTTTCCATCATTTGCGCGCTGCCGTGCGCCACCGCTACGCCGAAGCCATTGATTACAAAGAGTACGAAGAGAAGGTTGCCAGACTGGTTGACACCCACCTACAAGCCGCTGGCGTCACCAGCCTCACGCTACTGGTGAACATCTTCGACGCAGAAGCGTTCGACGCGGAAGTGGCCCGCCGCGAAGGGGCGGCAGCCAAAGCCGACACCATCGCCTACCGCATGAAACGCACCATTACCGAAAAAATGGACGAAGACCCGGCCTTTTACCGCCGCTTCTCCCAGATGATCGAAGAAACGCTTAAGGCATACAAAGAAGGTCGCCTTACGGAGGTTGAGTATTACCAGAAAATGCAGCAGGGGTTGGGCGAAATGCGTTCGGGTAAGACGGCTGATTTACCGCCGCAGCTCAGCCGTTTTCGAGACGCTCCCGCCTATTTTGGCGTCATCCAAGAGCCGCTGGCAGCTTATCGCGTAAACACGGAGCGCGCCGCAGAAATTGCCATCCATCTGGAAGCGCTCATCGAAGCCCGCAAAATCCGCGATTGGGTGGGCAATAGTGACGTAGAGAACCGCATCCGCGACGACATAGAGGATTATCTGTACCAGTTGAAAGATGAAATGGGCATCCCCCTCAGCGGGGCTGATATGGACGAAATGATGGATATGGTCATTGACGTCGCCCGGCATAGAGGGTAGCTCCCCGTGCCAGGCACGGGGCAAACGGCCCTGGTCGTTCTATCGTTTAACGCCCCGTG
>JAGVTM010000050.1 GCA_019136785.1 Chloroflexota bacterium
ATTATCTTCCGCGCCGGCAACTACCTGACCCGTTGCCTGAGCCTGTCGAAGGCAATATGGGCTTTCACAAGAGCTTCGACAGGCTCAGCCCACGAGAGGTTAGTATCTACCCGCGTCGTGAAAATGCAGTATGTCACGTACTAAAATTGTGGCCACGATTGGGCCAGCCTCCGACAATGAAGACGTGTTGCGCAAGATGCTGTATGCCGGCATGACCGTCGCCCGCGTCAACTTTTCCCACGGCAGCCACGAATCCCACCGGCAAACAATCCAACGACTGCGGCAGGTGGCCGCCAATGCCGGCAAAGTGTTGGCCATTTTGGGCGACCTGCAGGGCCCCAAAATCCGCCTGGGCAACGTGCGCCCCGGCGGTATTCCGCTGGCGTTAGGCGAAGAAATCATCTTTACCCCGCGGCGCGGTCAGCCGAACATGATCCACCTGCCCCACCCGGAGCTGATCCAGGCGGTGCGCCCTGGCGGACGCATGGTTATTGGCGATGGCGAAGTGGAGTTTGAGGTCACCGAAAAGCGAGACGATTTGCTGGTGGCGTCGGTTACGGTGGCTGGCTTGCTGGAATCCCGCAAAGGCGTCAATGTGCCCGGCACCTTCCTCCCCGTAGCCACGTTAACGGACAAGGATAAAGAGGACGTAGACTTCATCTGCGACATGGAGCTGGATTACGTGGCTCTCTCCTTTGTGCGCTCCGCCGAGGATATTCTGGAACTGCGGGAGCGCATCGCGCAGCGGGGCAAACAGATACCCATTATCGCTAAAATTGAAAAGAGCGAAGCCATTGAAAACCTGGAATCCATTCGGGACGTAACCAACGGCATGATGGTGGCGCGTGGCGACCTGGGCATTGACAGGCCGCCCGAGGAGATACCTATGCTGCAAAAGCGGATTATTCGCTGCTGCAACGAGACGGGTATCCCGGTGATCACCGCCACACAAATGCTGCAATCCATGGTGGAACATCCCCGCCCCACCCGCGCCGAAGCCAGCGACGTGGCCAACGCCATCCTCGATGGCACGGATGCGGTCATGCTCTCCGGGGAAACAGCCAGCGGCAAGTTCCCCGTGGAAGCCGTGCGCATGATGCGCAAGATTAGCGACATTACCGAAGAAGAGTTCCCCTACGAGTTGTGGCGACAGCGCCGCCGCCAGAGCATCACCAAAGATGCCAGTGTGACAGAAGCCATCAGCGCCGCCAGTTGCGCCATTGCCGAAGAGATTGACGTGAAAGCCATTGTCACGTCTACCCTGTCAGGCTATACGGCGCGGCAAATCGTGCGCCATCGCCCGGTGCGCCGGGTGATTGCCGTCACGCCGTTACCTGTAACCCAACGCCGCCTGGCTTTGGTGTGGGGCGTGGAATGCAAGCTGATTGATGATTACTACCAGGACACGGACGCCATGCTCAAGGCAACGGTGAACGCCGTCAGGCCGATGGGTTTCAAGGAAGGGGATAAGCTGGTCATTACTGCCGGCATTCCTTTCGGCCAGTCTGGACAGACAAACCTGATTAAAGTACACGAAATTGGGCGCGGCGGTCACCAGTAAGCGCCGCGACTAGGCAATCTTTCCCAGCCACCGATAGCCCCGGCTGTGTTAAAATCAGGCGGCGTTGGCGGCTGCTGGTTTTCTGGGGGCAGGCGTCAACGTGCCGGCATTGCCGCCAGACAGCGCGCCGCCGCTGGCGGCCCACCACAAACGCATGGCTGACCCCGCGACGGTCGGACCGCGCGCACCACCTACCTTTCGGAGAGTATCAACAGGGCATGACTACCAAAACAGCCAACGGTGAAATCACCAGCGTATGGCAGCCGCCCCCTATTCGGGGCATTGAGGATACCGGGCTAAGCCAGGGCTTCATTGCGGACATGGCCCTCAAAATCATGTACCTCAAGGGTCAGGTAACGGGCTACGCCATTGCCGAGCAAATCAGACTGCCTTTTGCCTCTGTCGTGGGCCCGGTGATGGATTACCTGAAGCGGGAGCAGATGTGCGAGGTCAAAGGTTCAGGCGGATTGGGCGCCGGGGCTTACCAGTACGTGATCACGTCCAAAGGCACAGCCCGCGCCCGCGAACAAATGGAACGCACCAGCTACGTGGGAGCGGCGCCCGTGCCCTGGGAGGAATATATCACCGCTATCCGTCACCAGGGCACAGGTCGCCTGCGCGTCAACCAACGGATGATGCGTCAGGCGTTGTCGCACCTGGTGCTGGAAGAACGCATCTTCGCCAAGATCGGCCCCGCCGTCAACTCTGGCAAATCTATCTTCCTCTACGGGCCCCCTGGCAACGGCAAAACCACCATTGCCGAAAGCGTGGGGCGGATGGTGTTGGGCAGCGAAATGTATATCCCGTACACCGTGGAAGTAGACGGGCAGATCATCAAGGTTTACGACGAGATCAATCACATCCTGGCGGATGAACCTGATGCCGACGGCACCAGCGGTCTGACAGGCTTCCGCCCCGACGCCCGCTGGCTGCGCATCAAACGCCCGGTGATTATGGTGGGCGGTGAGCTGACGCTGGCCGGGCTGGAGTTGAGCTAC
>JAGVTM010000497.1 GCA_019136785.1 Chloroflexota bacterium
AATGGAGGGCAATGGGGAAGAAACGGGCGGCATATCTGTTATCGCTGCGCTGCAGTTCGTGGGAGAGCAGTTCCAGGCGGTGGGCAATTTCGTGCAGCGTCAACCGCTGGTGGTAGCGGATGGTCTGGTTTAGGGCCGCCTGAGTGTCCTGGCTGAGGTGGCGAAAGCTGGCAAACAGCGGCGTGGAGTCGCCGGACAGCGGCTCGGCGCTGAGTTGTTTATGGATGGCGGCAATGTCGGCGGTGTGCCGGCATTGTTCCATACGCCGCGCTTCCAACTCAATGCGGCTGGATTGCGCTGCCCACCGCTGAAACCCGGTAGTCAGATAAGCCATAGCCGGCTGCGCCTGCTCAGGATCATGCGCTGCCGCCCATACCAGGTAATGGTCTAAGCCATACAGCGGCAGCCTTTGTTGTTCATCCCAAAAGGCAGAGTGCCAGTGCAGCAGGCGCGCGCTGTCTGGCGAAAGTCGCCTGTCCAGCAAATAGACGAAGCTATTCCACAGCATGGTCAACGGATAGAGGGCAACAGGTCGCCACCAGGGGAAGCTCAAGCCGACGCCGCCGCTAAACAGAGCCAGCAGCAGAAAAACCAGCGGCGAGTCATTTCCTGTGGCGCGCAACAGCAGGGCATAAAGGCTGCTGCTGCCCACCGCGCCCGCTACTGCCCCGGCGCGCCCCCCAGCCAGTCGCTGCGCAAAATGGAATGGGAAGATATACAGTACGCTGAACACGATGCCCGTGATGATGCCCATAGGCAAAACCCGATAGACGGTGGGAATGACTACGACCAGCCAGCTTACCAGGGCGATGAGTAAAGCAAACGCCATGCCCACGCGCATGCGCTGTATGGGCGTGAACGCTGGCAGGCGAGCGGTCAGGGCGAAGCCGGCGCTCAGTGTCAGGACGGCGCTCAAGCCGATAGCCAGGATACCCGAAAGGCGCATGGAAGCCCCTTGCAGCACCGCGCCAGCTTCGCCGCTGCTGATGCTCAATGCCAGAATCAGGGCCGTTCCCAGCAAAATGCCGCTGACCAGGATGCCGGCAATCACGCCCCCCACCTGCCGCCGCAGCACGTAACCGCTTTGTTCTGGCGCATCAACCGTCATGGAGACGCTGGCAATCACCCCGGTGGTCACGCCCAGCACCCAGATGCGGGCGATTTCATTCAGCATGGCGGGCATATGGACAAATGGCAGGCCGGGCTGGTTTTGCAGCAGCAGCGCCGCCGCCGCAGCCAGGACGGAACTGATGATCATGCCCCATCCCAACATAATGCCACCTGCGGCGCTAAGCGTGGCGCTGATGACCAGAGACGCCGCCAGCAGCAGCGGAAAATTAATAGCCGCGCTGGTGTCCAGCACCCCCAGGCCGTTGTCGCCTACCAGCCAGGTGATGATAAAACCTGACAAAATCGCCAGCAGCGGCGAGGTAAGCAGGGCAATCAACAGCGGATGCGTGGCCGGGTCGAGCCACTGCGTTCTGGTCAGCTGCAGCAGGGCGAAGTCAGGCGTGACCGTCCCTGGTAGACGCTGCACATAGCTGCGCCAGGCGGCGGGCCGGAAAACCAGCCAGAAAAGCAGTTGCACGCTGCCAATGAGCGGGTTGGTGTGTAATGGAGGCGAATCGGTAAACAGCGGCCCATCCGGCGCCAGATGGTTTCTAGTCATCAGACGCCACCATTTGGCGGTAAGGCTTGATCTGCCGCAGCCCATCTTCCTGCCAGCCGTCGTCTGGCTGTCCCGTTTCCAGGGCAATCAGGCGCACGGTGCACAAAATTTGCAGCAGGGCGGGCCATCGTTTGCTTTGCGCCAATATCCAGGCTGTGTCCGCTTCGCTGAACGGGATGGGCGAACTGGCAATTAACTCCCGCGCCTCACTCTCGGTCAGGGGGCCCAGGGTGATGGCGTAGCCAAAAATGTTAAAGAAAGGGGATGGCTTGCCATAATCCTGCGCCAGTTCGGCGGGCGGTTTATGCGAGGTGACAATGATGCCCAGTTTGCCGCCGGTCTGATTGGTGACCAGGGAACGCAAATTCCACCAAAACGGCAAATCTAGTTCGGGGGCAGCCAGG
The DNA here is from genome assembly GCA_019136785.1 of Chloroflexota bacterium. Taxonomy (GTDB): domain Bacteria; phylum Chloroflexota; class Anaerolineae; order Promineifilales; family Promineifilaceae; genus JAGVTM01. The sequence continues at coordinate 2,074 of JAGVTM010000497.1, forward strand.
GCGGCTTCGATTTTGTCCAGCAGCAGCACTGCCGGCATCTGCAAGTTCTCGCTAACTGCTTCCATAAACGTGCTTAACTCACAGGGTTCCGGCGCGGGAATGCCCAGTTGTTCCAACAAATAGTTCAGCAGTGTCGTCTGCCGTAGCATCCGGCTGTCCTGGAAGTCAATAAAGACCCATTGGTGCCGCTGCAAGCGGGGCAGCCAGTTCCCCTGTTGGTCTGGGCGCAGTTCCGTTGCTGGCGTGCGCGTAATTTGCTTTAGATAGTGCAGCAGCGAAGTCTTGCCGCTGCGGCGCGCCCCCATCACCGCCACATGTTGTAATGGAGGCCCCTGCAGACGGTGGAAGATTTGTTTTAGCTCTCGCTCCCGGCCAAAGAAAGCGCGCGGATGCAAAATGGGGGGCCCGGCGATAAACGTGAGCGGAGATTCAGGCAGATCGGCGGTCAGAGGCAGGCCGTTGGCTGCCGGCATGCTGACCGGTTC
>JAGVTM010000282.1 GCA_019136785.1 Chloroflexota bacterium
GGGGCGGGTGCTTTCGCCGCCAATGTCCAGAATGTCGGCCCCCTCCGCCACGAACTGCCGCGCCTGTGCCACCGCCGCCGCGATCAATGCTGCGCCTGCCGGCAGTAAGCCATCCCCGGAGAAGCTATCAGGCGTCACATTCAGGATACCCATGACGTAGGTGCGCTGGCCCCAGGCAAAACGGGCCAGCGAAGGATGGCGTTGAGCCAGGGCGTCAACCATGCAGCGCCTCCGGCTGTGCCTGCCAGGCGAAACGACGGCGCAATCCCGAACAATCCAGTTCGGCCAGCATGGCGGATACGGTTTTGTGGTTTTGGGGATGGACGAAATTGGGGGCAATGTCTGCCAGGGGGGCCAGCACGAAGGCGCGTTCCGTCAGGCGGGGATGGGGGATGACCAGGTCGGCGTCGCTAATGATCCAGTCGCCGTAAAATAACAGATCAATGTCAATCAGCCGTGGGCCCCAGCGATAGGTGGGCTGCCGGCCCATGCGGGTTTCAATCGCTTTCAGAGCGGTAAAGAGAGGGCGCGGCGGCAGGTCAGCGGCGCCAGCCAGGCAAATGTTAAGAAAATCGGGCTGGGCCGTGACGCCCCAGGGAGGTGTTTCATACACGGCGGAAACGGCTGTGACCGCCATAACTGTCTCGATCTGCGCCACTGCCTGGCGCAGGTTCTCTTCACGCGGGCCCAGGTTGCTGCCCAGGCTTAGATAACAGGGGATAGATGCCGGCATGTCGTCAGGAACACTCACATCCTGTGCAAACTCCATCAACGGCGCAGGTGGAGCGCCTACTGCTCTGCCTGCGCTTCGGTGGCTGTCAGCAAATCGTCTACTTTCGCCGTCAGGTGGGTGATTTTCTGGCTCAAGGCTTCAATTTCCGAGCGGGTGGGGATATTGATCCGCTTCAGCAGGGCGTCCATGCGCCGCTCTTGTTCCAGTGCAACGACTTCGGCAGGCGCAGCGGTTGGCTCCGTCTTGCGCCGTTCGCGCAGTTCGCGCAGCAGCTTCTTGCCATCCTTTTCGGCAATCTCGCCCCGCTCTACCAGTTTCTCCACAAAGCTCTCCACCTCTTCTTGCGCCAATGCCGCCGCCCCAAAGCTGGCTAACAGCACTTTGCGCGCCATCTCCAGTAAAGAATTACGTTCGTCTAGCTGCACGTCTTCTTCAATTAGCTCAACAGAATCAGCCATGTCACTGCCTCCGATGAAGTTTTATTCTGGGCAACTGTCCACTCAGATAACCAACGCTGCCCTCGCCCCCCCTGACTTCCGCACTTCCCCAAACACAAGCAACGCCACATAACGCGGCGCGTTATGTGGTAATATAACACGGTGCGTTATGCGTGTCAAGACGCGGCTGTATCACCCCCGATCTTTGCACCTGAAGGAATTATGATATGCTAGAGGCTGTGGGAAAAGCAGTTGCCGGCATGCAGATGATGGCTCATACACTCTTGAAAGTCAGCCGCTTTCTGCGTGATTAGTGTCCTGGTTTCAAGATTCTGCGACAGGCTGTCAGATCCCATAAAACGAATCGCCCTGAGCTAATTGATGTATTCAGGCTGAATAGTAAGTCAAGAAGGTATGAGGTGTACCATGCAAGTGACAGCTTTTGAAGGGATCATCGAAAACGGCCAGATAAGGCTCATAACAAATATCAATTTGCCGGAAAGAACAAAAGTTTACGTCATTATCCCTGGTTTTGAAACTAAGAGAGATCTTCATATCTACAGCCCCCGTTTAGCGCATCCTGAACAAGCGGCGGATTTCCAGAAAGATATCATTGAGGAAGCGCCCGATGCCAGCGTATGATACCAGTCGGTTCGATCCGCCCGCACCGTTGGCAAACGTTGGCCTGCGCAACCCACATACGGCAGAACTCATATCTGACGTGCTGATGTTGCTGGATTCTGGTGCAGATGTAACTTTGATCCCGGCAGCGTTTGCCGACCAGCTTGGTTTAAGCGCAGATAAAGATCTGATCTACGAGTTAATGGGCTTTGACGGCAGCACAAGTTTTGCCTCGGCTGTTTGGTTAGAAATGCTTTTTTTGAACAAAACTTTTAGGGGGCGTTTTCTATTGATTGACAGAGAATGGGGTGTTCTCGGCCGGGACATTCTCAACCTTGTGACCTTGATGCTAGATGGCCCAAATTTAACCTGGAGTGAGCAACGACGCAATCGCTGAGGTCAGTACAATAGACGTTATTGGTAATAAGACCTGGCAGGTCTCGCAGACCTGCCAGGTCTCTCCAGGAAAACATTATTCCCGATAATGCCTAATACTGGTCACTTTATAGTGCCAGGCACGGGGCGAACGGTTTTGTTCAAATAGATTCCTACTGCCCCGTGCCTTGCACTGCCTGCCACACGCCGCGGGCGGCGGAGCCGTCGCGGCAGAGGCGGATGCCGCGCACCTGGTCGGGGGGCAGGACGCTGCCCAGCAGCAGGGCGTCGCAGGCGTAGCCGGCGTTGTAAGCCAGCCACAGTTTGTCCGGCGCGGGCGCGCCCCAACTGCCGCCGCCGCTGGCTTCGTCCACGAAGCTGCCGCCGGCAAA
>JAGVTM010000566.1 GCA_019136785.1 Chloroflexota bacterium
GAATATGTTTCCCATGGTGTTTGCCATCCTTTCGGCTGTGTGATGGAACATCGGTAAATCTAACTGCCGATTATACTTGAAAAAATCGGTTCAACTACCATGATGTAGGGCGTATGCGATACGCCCCTATAGGGATGTTGGCTGGCGAGGGCGTATGCAATACGCCCCTACGGGGATGTTGGCTGGCGAGGGCGTATACAATACGCCCCTACGGGGTAAATGCGTGTATAATCGAGGCGCGACTTTATTGGACGGGACTTGCCGATGCGCCAGACGTTCGCTGGCGCGTAGGTTTATTGTGGAGAGAGAATGTGCTTTCAGGCTTGATTAAGACCATGCGACCGCGCCAGTGGAGCAAGAACATCTTTGTCTTTGCCGCCCTGGTTTTCGACTCTAAACTGTTTGACGTCCCCAGCCTGCTGCGAACACTGATTGCCTTTATCTTGCTATGTTTCATGTCCAGCGCCGTCTACCTGATGAATGACCTGGCGGATATCGAAAGCGACCGCCAGCATCCCGTGAAACGGAAGCGCCCGCTGCCGGCAGGCCAGCTTCGCCCCCTCGTGGCCCAAATTGCTGCCGTTTTGTTCGGCGTGGGCAGCCTGGCAGTAGCCGTTTTCATCAGCCTGGATCTAGCGCTGGTGCTGCTCGCCTACCTGGTCATCCAGATTGCGTACACCTTCCGGCTGAAGCACGTGGCGCTGCTGGACGTGATGATTGTGGCGGCGGGCTTCGTGCTGCGCGTGGGGGCGGGCACGGCGGTGATCACGGTGCAGCGTTTTTCGCCCTGGCTATATGTGTGCATGGGCTTGTTAGCCTTGTTCATGGCCCTGGGCAAACGGCGGCATGAGTTGATTTTGTTGGGGGCAGATGCCGGCAATCACCGCGCCATCCTGGAAGAGTACAGCCTGGACCTCATTGACCGCCTGATTGGCATTGTCACCACCAGCGTCATCGTGGCTTACAGCCTCTACACCTTCCTGGCGGAGGGGCTGCCCGAAAACCACCTGATGATGCTCACCATCCCCTTTATCCTCTACGCCATCTTCCGCTACCTCTACCTCATCCACATTCGCGGCGAAGGCGGCATCCCCGAAGACATCCTGCTGCACGACCGCCCCCTGCAAATTGACATGGGCCTCTGGGCCGCCATCGTCCTCCTCGTCCTCTACGTCCTGTAACCCCCCAATAACCATTCACGAATTCACGAATTCACCCATTAACCGTTTTCCTATCCCTCCATGACCACCACTGAAGCCAGCGCCCCCGGCAAAATCATCCTCTTCGGCGAGCACGCCGTCGTCTATGGGCAGCCCGCCATTGCCGCCCCGGTCAGCCAGGTGCGCGCCAGGGCGTGGGTGGCAGACGCAGATGCAGCCGCATCTGCGGGCGCAGATGCGGACAGCGCCGTCTGCATCCACCTGACCAATCTGGACTACCATTACACCCTGTCCGAAGCCCCTGCTGACGATCCCTTTGCCGCTGCCATACGGCTGCTGCAACAAGAGGCGCGCCTGGAATCGCTCCCCTCCCTCTCTATCACCATCCACAGCGACATTCCCATTGCCAGCGGTCTGGGCAGCGGCGCCGCCACGGCTGCCGCCCTGCTGCGCGCGCTGGCGCTCCACCTGGGATTAAGCGATTTCGCCGGCGATGCCCAGGTATCGCGCCTGGCGTTTGCCGTGGAACAACTGCACCACGGCACCCCCAGCGGCATTGACAACACCGTCGTCGCCTACGAGAAACCCGTCTACTTTGTGCGCCAGCAGCCCGAAAACCGCATTGAGCCGTTCACAATCGCCCGTTCCCTGTCCCTGCTGATCGCCGACACAGGCGTCAGCAGTTCTACCAAAACTGTCGTCGGCGACGTGCGCCGCCAGTGGCAGGCGGAGCCAGCGCGCTTTGACGCCCTGTTTGCCCGCTGCGGTCAAATTGCCGACCAGGCGCGCCAGGCCATCGAAGCCGGAGATATTGCCCAGGTGGGGGCGTTAATGAACCAGAATCAAGAACTCTTGCGCCAAATGACCGTCTCCTCGCCTGCGCTGGAGCGTTTGATTGCCGCCGCTCTCTCCGCTGGCGCCATTGGCGCCAAACTGAGCGGCGCCGGGCGTGGCGGTAACATGATTGCCCTGATAAACGAAGTTGCCGCCCCCCCCGTGCGCGCCGCCCTCCTCTCCGCCGGCGCCCGCGCCGTCCTCGCCAGCATCATTGGCGCATAAACATTGGTCCTCTGGGGGTCGTGCGGCGCGAATGCGCCGACACCCCCCATTCCAGGGATTGCGGCGACAGCCCCCTTCTCTCTAGCCGCGCCACGCGCTCATGCCTCCCCCTGCCCTGGGACAACGCCTCCCTTCCCTTTGGGACTTGTGCTGCGCGCATCCCCCGCCTGAGCGCCCCCCCGCCCTCTGATATTTGTGCCGCGCGCATCCCCCGCCTGAGCGCCGCCCCGCCCTCTAGTATTTGTCCGCGCGCATCCCCCGCCTGGGCAGCGTCCCCCTTCCCTCTTGGGGGTTGTGCGGCGCGCATCCCCCGCCGGGGCAGCGCCTCCCCTCCCTCT
>JAGVTM010000639.1 GCA_019136785.1 Chloroflexota bacterium
TCCACGTCATGGTTCCCTTTCAAAATGACGAGTTCGTAATCAGGATGAGCCAGAAACCAGCCTAACGCCTGGAAGAAAACGGGATGTCCCCGTTCAATTTGCTCCAACTTCCACACAATCTCCGCGCTGCGCGTGCCCAGCCCATACTCCTGCTCATTAGGGCTTAAATCTTGATAACGCCGCACGCCGCGCACCGCTTCCAGTTCGTCCCCTTCTGCCGGCAACTTCGTCACCTGCAAGAAGTCGAAAAAATCCCCATTTATCACCAACTTCCACGGCCGGCGATAATACGGCGCCGACTCCGGCAGCCGGCTCAAGCTGGCATGGTACACCAGAAAACGGGCAAAAGCATCGTCGTGGAAAAAATCTTCATTAGGCGAAAGCAACCCCGTTTCCGGATCGCGCCCTTCGCTCAGGTGCAAGTCGCTGACAAATAAATAATTGTGAGTACTCATGGCAGATCCTCTTCGAAAATGTAGGGCGATTTTCCAAAATCGCCTTCCCAAGCATGGGGAACTCCTTCTGTATTGAATAATGCGCACATTATAGCATAGAGGACGGCATTGGCTGAAAAATCCGCTTGCGATAAAATCAAGGTATAGACGCATTGCGTCATAACGTCTGATCCACACTTCTGGCGAGGAACCCCTTGAAAAATCTACTGGTAACAGGCGGCGCCGGCTTTATCGGCGCTAATTTTGTGCATTACATACTCCACAAATACCCCGGCTATCGCCTGGTGGTCTATGATAAACTGACGTATGCCGGCAACCTCGACAACCTGCGCGACGTAGCCCACGACCCCCGCTACCATTTCATCAAGGGCGACATCTGACGCCATCATCAATTTCGCCGCCGAAACGCACGTAGATCGATCTATTCTGGATCCCGATGCCTTCATCCAAACGGACGTCTACGGCACATACGTCTTGCTGGAAGCCACGCGCCAGTTCAATCTGGAACGGTATCACCAAATCTCCACCGACGAAGTATACGGACACGTCCCCGAAGGCCACGCCAGCGTGGAGACAGACAACCTGGCCCCCCGCAGCCCTTACGCCGCCAGCAAAGCCAGCGCCGACCTGATGGTTAACGCCTATTTCGTCACCTACAACCTGCCCGTCACCATCACCCGCGGCGCCAACAACATTGGCCCCTACCAATACCCCGAAAAAGTCGTGCCCCTGTTCGCCACCAACGCCATTGACGAAGAACCGCTGCCCATCTATGGCGACGGACGGCAAAAACGGGATTACCAATACGTCCTGGATCACTGCGCCGCCATTGACCTGGTGCTGCATCATGGCGTGTTAGGCGAAGCATACAACGTGGGCACCGGGCAGGAAATGGAAAACCTGCGCATGGTTGAAATTCTGCTGGATGCCCTGCAGCGCCCGCGCGATCTGCTGGTGCACGTGCGCGACCGTCCGGGCCACGACCGTCGCTACAGCCTGAACGTAGATAAGATTAAAGCTCTAGGCTGGCAGCCGCAGCATACACCCGAAGAAGCCATCCGCAAAACGGCTCAATGGTACGTTGAGAACGAATGGTGGTGGCGCAAAATCAAGAGCGGCGAATACAAAGCCTTCTATCAGGCGCAATACGGCGACCGCCTGCGCGAAGCAGGCGTGCAAAAATAAAACAGACAACGGAAAACAGGCAACGGAAAACAAGCAACAGACAACGGACAACGGAAAACAGACAACGAAAAACAAATGGCGAATTGCCTTTAACTCTTCACTCTCCACTCTCCACTGTCCACTCTCCACTGTTTACTGTCCACTGTCTACTCACCACTTCTCAAGGAGAAACCCATTGATGACCACGACACCCAAAGGCCTGGCGGGCGTCATTGCCGCCGACACCCACATCAGCCGCGTGGATGGCGAAAAAGGCGAACTCATTTACCGTGGCTACAACATCCTGGACATTGGCGAAAAAGCCAGTTTTGAGGAAATCGCCTATTTGCTCTGGCATGGCGACCTGCCCAACCAGGCGCAGCTAGACACACTACGTACCCAACTGGCGGCGCGGCGCGAAATGCCGGCCAATCTTCTGGCTGCCCTGAAAACGGTTCCCACCGGCGCGGTGCCCATGGCCGTGCTGCGCACTTTTGTTAGCTGGCTGGGCCAGTTAGACCCTACCGCCGATGACACCACGCCGTCCAGCGTGCAGGAGAAATCACTGCGTCTGACGGCTATCATACCCACGATTGTCGCCGCCTGGGAGCGCATTCGCCGCCAACAAGAACCCATCCCCCCCCGCGCCGATTTGGGGCACGCCGCCAACTTTTTGTACATGCTCAACGGCGTTGAACCAGACGCCGCTGCCGTGAATGCCTTAAACGCTTACCTGGTGCTGCTGGCTGATCACGGCTTTAACGCTTCCACCTTTGCCGCCCGCGTCACCACAGGCACGCTGGCTGACACCTATTCCGCCATCACCACAGGCATTGGCACGCTCAAAGGCGGCGCGCATGGCGGCGCCAACCAACTGGCCATGGAACAGTTCATAGCCGCCGCCAGCGCTGGCGATGTGGCTGCCTGGTATCACGCTGCCCGCGCCAATGGGCAGCGCATCATGGGCATTGGTCACCGCGTCTACAAAGTAGAAGACCCGCGCGCCCGCATTTTACGCCCGCTGGCGGAAAAGATGGCGCACGGCAGCGGCGCCGGTCATTGGTATGAGGTAGCCGCGCAAATCGAAGCGCTGACCCGCCAGGACGACTACTTCGTAGAGCGCAATCTCTACGCCAATGTGGATTACTACTCCGCCGTGGTTTTGTACATGCTGGGTCTGCCCACCGATCAGTTCACCTGTCTCTTTGCCATGAGCCGCATTGCCGGCTGGACAGCGCACGTCATGGAGCAGGTAGCCGATAACCGCCTCATCCGTCCCAAGGCGCAGTACGTCGGCCCCGAAGGGCGCGTCTTCACGCCTTTGCCGCAGCGGTCATAAGGAACTGCCTGCCAGGTTGACCCGGCTGCGAAGTATGGCCCTGCGCAACTTCCTCTCCGCTCTATTATTGCTCAGCGCCTGTCTGGGGTTGGCTGGCTGTCGCGTCGCTGCGCCAGCAGCAGAAATGCCGGCAGCCACCCCCGCCCCCTCCCTCCCCGGTGAACCAACGGCGCCCGCCGTCCCCCTCGCCAGCGTCCAACTGCAATGGATTGCCGGCAATTTCCAACAGCCCACCTACCTGACGCACGCCTTTGATGACCGCCTGTTTGTCGTCGAACAGGTAGGGCGCGTTTCCATCCTCCAGAATGGGCAGCGTCTGCCCGCACCCTTCCTGGACATCTCGCGTCAGGTAGAGTCAGGCGGCAATGAACAGGGACTTCTCAGTCTGGCTTTTCATCCCACAGATCACCGCCGCTTCTTTGTCAACTACACCGACCAGCAAGGGGATACCCGTATCTCCGAGTTTGCCGTGTCCCCTCAAAATCCAGATCAGGCAGACGCCAACAGTGAGCGGGTGCTGTTAACCATTGCCCAACCCTATGGCAACCACAACGGCGGTCAGATTCAGTTTGGCCCCGACGGCTATCTTTACGTGGGCATGGGCGACGGCGGTTCTGGCGGCGATCCGGAAGGGCACGGGCAAAACAAAGCGACCCTGCTCGGCGCGCTGCTGCGCCTGAACGTAGACCAGAGCCAGCCCTACGCCATTCCCCCCGACAACCCGTTCATCAATGACCCTGCCAGCCGCCCCGAAATCTGGGCTTATGGCTTGCGCAACCCCTGGCGCTTCAGCTTCGACCGGCTTACAGGCGACCTCTACATGGCCGATGTGGGCCAGAACGCCTGGGAAGAACTCAACTTAGTCACCGCCGGCGCCAGCAGCGGCGGTGAAAACTACGGCTGGAACCGTCTGGAGGGCACACACTGCTTTAACTTGCCCGTTTGCCGCAGCGCCGGTACCACCCTACCCATTGTCGAATACGATCACAACGAAGGCTGCTCCATCACTGGCGGCTACGTCTATCGTGGCGAGCGATTCCCCAGCCTCAGTGGTCACTACTTCTTCAGCGACTACTGCGGTGGCGTCATCTGGAACCTGCAGCAGACCGGCGATGGCTGGCAAAAGAACCCCCTGCTGGAAACAGATCTGAACATCGCCAGCTTTGGCGAAGACGCCGCGGGCGAACTATACGTGCTCGACCACGCGGGCGGGGATATTTACCAGTTGCAGCCATAATAGGGGATCGGAGTCGAGGCTTCAGCCGGCCCCCTCTTAGACTTGGCTTCAGCCGGCGCTCCCCCCGCAATCGAGACTTCATCTGGCCCAGTTGAGGCTCCCGCCAGTTCAAACCGTGTAGAGGAACACAGCCACCATGCGTAAATCAAGCGCAATCCTGGGGGGAATTTTCTCTCTCCTATTGCTGTTCATGACCAACACGCCCCTCACCGCTCGCCCCCACGACGAACAGCGGCTGTATCTACCGCTGCTGCACGTATCGCCCAATCTGGAACTGACGCCCATAGCCTATGACTTTCAACAGCCCGTTTATCTCACCCATGCTTATGATGAGCGCCTGTTTGTCGTCGAACGCGCCGGTTACATCCAACTGATCAAGGATGGGCAGCGTCTACCCGCCCCCTTCCTGGATTTAACCGACCGCGTCGGCTGGCAGTTTAGCGAGCAAGGGTTGCTTAGCCTGGCTTTCCACCCCCAGGAACACCATCGCTTCTTTGTCAACTATACCAATCTTGCCGGCAGCACTGTCATCTCCGAATTCCATGTTTCCCCCGACGATGCCGATCTAGGAGATGCCGGCAGCGAGCGCATTTTGCTCACCATCCCCCAACCCTACCATAACCACAATGGCGGCCAGCTTCAATTTGGGCCCGACGGCTACCTGTATATTGGCATGGGCGACGGCGGTTCTGGCGGCGATCCCCTCAATCACGGGCAAAACATAGGCACGCTTCTGGGGGCGCTGCTGCGCCTGGACGTAAACCAGGAGCAGCCCTACGCCATCCCGCCAGACAACCCCTTCGTAGACGTCCCTGGCGCCCGCCCCGAAATCTGGGCTATTGGCTTACGCAACCCCTGGCGCTTCAGCTTTGACATGCTGACAGGCGACCTCTACATCGCCGACGTCGGCCAGAACGAGTGGGAAGAGCTAAACGTGACCATTGCGCCCGACCCCGGCGGTCAAAATTATGGCTGGCGCTGCTACGAAGGCCCTGTTCCCTACAACTTGACAGGCTGCGATCCAGGCGCTGTCTTCACCCCACCTGTCGCCAGCTATGCCCACGACAATGGACGCTGCTCCATCACCGGCGGTTACGTCTATCGCGGCAGCCAGTTTCCGCAACTTGATGGCCTCTATTTTTACGCCGACTACTGCTCAGGCATGCTCTGGAACGGCTCCATCACCCCAGCAGGCATCTGGCAGGCTGGCGGTTCGCTGGACACCAACCGCCCTTTCAGCAGCTTTGGCCAGGACGTCGCGGGCGAGCTATACCTGCTGGACATTGTTGGCGGCGACGTCTACCAGCTTGCATCCCCATGATACCATCACCCGTTGAGCTTTTGCCCGATGCCTGAAGACCTTTTGCCCGCTGCCGCCAATCTGCCCCAGTTGCTGCAGCGCATTGCGCCGGGCAGCGTCCGGTCAGAACTGTCGCCGCTGCCAGGCAGCTATTCCAACTTCACCTGCCTGCTGCGCACAGAAACAGCCGCAGGCGAAATGCGCCGCTTCGCCCTGCGTCGCTATGCGGTATTTGGCAATTATGATCGCGGCGAAAAGGCCCGCCGTGAATTTAAGACACTGCAGTTGCTGCAAGCCAACGGCATCCCCGCCCCTGCCCCCATCTATCTGGACGACAGCGGCGCGCTGCTGGGCACGCCGGGTATCGTGACCCAGTACGTGCCGGGCGCGCTGGTATTCGCGCCGGAAGACCCGATTGCCTGGGCGCAAAAGCTGGCGGCGGCGCTGGCGCAGGTACATGCCATCCCCTGCGACGCAACCAACCGCGATTTCTTGCTAGACGCCAACAGCGAAGCCACCTGGTTTATCCGCGGCGATCAGCCGCCAGCAGCCATGCGCGCCCACGCCGCAGGGCTGAGCGTCTGGCAAACGGTCAGCGACATGGCGACTCAGTTGCCGCCGCGCCCGGCGGCGCTGGTGCATCTGGATTATTGGGCGGGCAACGTTCTCTGGCATGAAGGCGAAATTGCCGGCATCGTAGACTGGGAAGAAGCTGCCTGCGGCGATCCGGGCATTGATGTGGGCTATGCGCGCATGGACATGGTTCTGCTGGGGCTGTCCCAGGCGGCAGACGCCTTCCTGGCGGCTTATGAAGCCCTGCGCGGCGAACCCGTGGCCCATCTCGGTTTCTGGGAACTGGTCGCCGCCGCCAGACCCATGTTCAACCCGGTTGGCTGGATTGCCGAACCGCCCGCCAGCGCCCGGTTCCACCAGTTCGTGACCGCCGCCAGGCAGCGCGCCGGCTATCCTTAGCTTCTTGTAGTAACTGTCCGCAAATAACTTGGCGATTTGGGTTCGTAGTAACCGCTTTAGCGGTTTGGACGGCTAAAGCCTTTACTACGAACTTGTTTCTGGACAATTACTTAGTGCCCCACCCCGCCGCAATAATACGATGACCTTTTCTTCTCTAGCTCTAAAATTGGGCCAGCGCCGGCTGGTCTGGCTCTGGCTGTTGGGCGTCTGGCTGGCGCTGGCTGGCGCAGCCTGCCAGGCGCAGCCCGGCGCGGCAGCCCAAACGCACGCCATCTACCTGCCCGCCGCCATGCGCTGGCAGCCCATCACCCTGGAGCCTTACGCTTTTGGCGTCTACCGCCCCACCGGTATGGCCCACGCTGGCGACGACCGCCTCTTCGTCACCGAAAAATGGGGACAGGTGCGCCTCATCAACCCTGGCGGCGTCCTGGAAATCCCGCCCTTTCTGGACATCCGCGACCGCGTCAATCGGGACAACTTCGAACAAGGCTTGTTGGGTCTGGCATTTTCGCCAGAGTATGCGCAAAACGGCCTGCTTTTTGTCACCTACAGCCGCGATAATGGCAGTCTCGTGCTCGCTCGCTTTGTCCATTCGGGCAACGATGAACAATTTATCAGTCCGGCCAGCGAGATAGTGCTGCTGGAAATCCCGCACGAACAACCCTACCACTACGGCGGCGACCTGGCTTTTGGGCCCGATGGCTACCTCTATCTCAGTGTAGGCGATGGCGGCGCGGCGGCTAACGCGCCGCAAGACCTCAACTCCCTGTTGGGCAAAATCCTGCGGCTGGACGTCAGCGTGACGCCCTATGCTATTCCCCCGGATAATCCGTATGTGGACGATCCGGCAGCCCGCCCCGAAATCTGGGCTTCTGGCTTGCGCAACCCCTGGCGGTTCAGTTTCGACGCCATCAGCGGTGACTTGTTTGTGGCTGACGTAGGCGAGTCTGCCTGGGAGGAGGTCAATCTGCTGCCGGCATCTATTGGCGGCTTGAATTCCGGCTGGCGCTGCTACGAAGCCTGGCAGCCCTTCGACCTCAACGGCTGCCAGCCACCGGCTGCCTACACCTTCCCCATCTTTGCCTATGCCCATGACGCGCTGCACTGTGCCATAACGGGCGGATACAGGTATCATGGTAGTCTGTATCCGCCCCTACAGGGCGTTTACATCTACAGCGACTTTTGCAGCCGCCAGATTCTGGGGTTGATCCCCGATGCCAATGGTGTCTGGCGCAGCAGCCAGATGGGCCCCATTGCCGGCACGCCTGGCACAGGCGTCATCACGTTTGGTCAAGACCACCACGGCGAACTGTACGTTGGCCTCTTCAACGACGCCACCATTTACCACCTAACCTATACGGGCGCGCCTGCGCCATAATCTCTATGGGACAAATTGTTAAATTGTCCTACAGCCGCGCCCCAGCTACAAGGAGAAAACGTTGCCTCGCAAAAACCTGTTTACCACCCTATGGATTACCATTCTGTTCTTGAGCGCCGCCGCCGCCCTGGTTGCTGCCGCCGCCAATTCGACGCAACCGTCCGCTGCCCCCGCCGCCACGCCCAACATCAGCCTGGAACAGGTTACCGACCACATCTTCGTTGGCGGCATCACCGACATTGCCGTGGCTGCGCCAGGCGATGAGCGCCTGTTTGTCGTCGAAAAGCAAGGACAAATTCAAATCGTTCACCCCAATGGGGATGTCACCCAGTTCCTGGACATCAGCGACCGCATTGTGTCCTTCGGCTTTCAACAAGGACTTTTGGGCTTGATCTTCCATGCTGACTACGCGCAAAACGGCTACTTCTACGTCCATTACACCCAGGAAATCAGCGGCAACAGCCAGATTTCCCGCTTTTCGGTCACCGCCAACCCCAACGTAGCCGACCCCAACAGTGAACTGTCGCTGTTTAGTATTCCCCAAAACTGGATTGAGAACTACGGCGGTGATTTCAACTACGGGCCCGATGGCTATCTCTATATGGCTGTGGGCGACGGTAAGACGGATTCGTATCCGCCTTACGAAAACAATAACAGCCAGGATTTGAGCACGCTTGCCGGCAAAATCCTGCGCGTGGACGTCAGCAACACCGCCGTCCCTTACACCATTCCCCCCGACAACCCATTCGTGGGCGTGCCCGGCGCCCAGCCCGCTATCTGGTCTTACGGTCTGCGCAACCCCTGGCGCTTTAGCTTTGATCGTCTCACGGGCGACATGTTCATTGCCGACGTGGGTCAGGATGAATGGGAAGAAGTCAACTTCCAGCCCGCCGCCAGCAGCGGCGGCGAAAATTATGGCTGGCCCTGTTTTGAAGGCGAAGATGTGCATCCTTTCCCGCCCACCGGCGCTTGCGATCCCCTGCCCGATGCCCTGCCCCCTATCTTTCAATATGACCACAGCGGCAACTGTGCCATTACGGGCGGCTACATCTATCGCGGCAGCCAATACCCTGTGCTGCAAGGACACTATCTTTATGCGGATAGCTGTGCCGGCAATATCTGGAGCCTGAGCAGCGACGGCGGCGGCGGCTGGGTTAGCACCCTCCTGCTGGAAGACGTCAGCTCCCCCAGCACCTTTGGCGAAGACCACAACGGCGAACTCTACCTGGGCGGCTTCTTCAGCGGCATCCTCTTCCGCATCATCGAAAACACCCCTCCCACCCCCACGCCCACCGCCTCCCACACCCCCACCATTACCCTGACGCCTACGCCCAGCCAGACGCCCACTGCCACCAGCACCAATACGCCCGGCCCTTCACCCACCATCACCAACACGCCCCTGCCCAGCGCCACCCCTACAGCTACCAAAACCCCGCTGCCCAGCGCCACCCCCACAGCCACCAATCCGCCACCCAGCGCCACCCCCACCACAACGCCCGGCGATGAAGACGTATTCATATTCTTGCCAGCCGTGCTGAAACAGGAATAATTGTAGCGTGACTATCTTGCCCGCATCTGGCGCCCACCAAACGGACAAAGAGGCATCGGCGACGGGCAATTTGAGGCGCAACTGCGCCCCAAATTGCCCATAATAATAGGTGTCAGCCCCGCCGTAGGCAGGGCTGAAACCCACCACGTAACTATACACTTCCTCTGGCATTTAACCGTGAAGGAGGCGGCGACCCCCTGGGTTCTCTTTGCGATCTTCGCGTCTTTGCGGTAAGTGAATAAATGACCCACATTCTCGTTTTACACGGCCCTAACCTGAACCTGCTCGGCGAGCGCCAGCCAGAAATCTATGGTTATCAGACGCTGGCAGACATAGACGCCGCCCTGGTCGCCCTGGCTGCCACGCGCCAGGCGCACCTGCGCAGCCAACAATCTAACCACGAAGGCGTCCTCATAGACGCCATCCACGACGCCCGCGCCTGGGCCAACGGCATTCTAGTCAACCCCGGCGCTTACACCCACACCAGCTATGCCCTGCGCGACGCCATCGCCGCCGCCAGCCTGCCCACCGTAGAAGTTCATCTCTCCAACATCCACGCCCGAGAACCCTTCCGCCATACTTCCCTGCTCGCCCCCGTCTGCCTGGGGCAAATTGTGGGCTTCGGCTGGCGCAGCTACCTGTTGGGGCTGCAAGCCCTGCTCGACCACTTGTCGCCCATTGCTTGATCAAGAACCATGTCACAATTCACCCACTAACTCGTCTCCTCCGACAACGAACCCTTGGAGAAAACCACATGCTCACTTCCCAAGCCCTATCCCTGCGCCAGGAAATCGTTGGTCTGGACGCCCTCACCCCCTTGCTCAACGGTCACGCTGTCCCTTATGTTAACCTGGACAACGCCGCCAGCACGCCGCCCTTCAAACGGGTTATGGACACGTTGCAGCAGTTCATGCCCTACTACGCCAGCGTCCATCGCGGCACAGGCTTCAAATCCCGCCTGAGCACCGTCGCCTACGACCAGGCGCACGAAATCGTGGCCCGCTTTGTGGGCGCAGACCCCCAGGTGCACACCGTCATTTTCGGCAAGAACACCACCGAAGCCATCAACAAACTTTCATACCGCCTCCACCTGCCGCCTGACGCCATTGTGCTGACCACAGCCATGGAACATCACTCCAACGACCTGCCCTGGCGCTCCCGCGCCAACGTAGTACACGTCAAAACCACGCCAGAAGGGCGGCTGGATGAAGCTGATTTCGACCGCCAGCTAGAGCGGTACGGCAGCCGTATTGCCCTGGTCGCCGTCACGGGCGCCTCCAACGTCACGGGCTTCATCCAACCTATCCACCGCCTGGCGCGCAAAGCCCACGCCGTGGGCGCGCGCATCCTGGCGGACGTGGCGCAGTTAGCCCCCCACCGTCCCGTAGACATGAAACCCATTGACGACCCGGAGCATCTGGACTTTGTGGTGCTGTCCGCGCACAAAATGTACGCTCCTTTTGGCACGGGCGCTCTGATAGGCCCTAAATCCGTTTTTCTGGAAAGCGGGCCCGAGTACTGCGGCGGCGGCACAGTAGATGTGGTAACGCTGGAGGAAGTTTACTGGGCCGGGTTGCCCGACCGGGACGAAGCCGGCAGTCCCAACGTGGTCGGCGCGGTGGCTATGGCCGCGGCAGCGCAGCAGTTGATGGAAGTGGGCATGGAACAGATTGCCGCCCACGAAACAGAACTGGTAGCCCATGCCTTGCGCCGCCTGCGCGAAATTCCGGGCATTCGCATTTATGGCGAAACAGACCCGGCGCGCGCCCACGAAAAAGTAGGCGTCATTCCCTTTAACGTTGCCGGCATCTCCCACTTCAAACTCGCCGCCATCCTCGGTTACGAAGGCGGCATCGGCGTGCGCAGCGGCTGCTTCTGCGCCCACCCCTATGTGGTACATCTCCTGCAGCTTGGCGAAGCCGAAGCCCATACCTGGCGCGACCAACTCCTTGCCGGCAACAAAGCCAACATGCCCGGTATGGTGCGCATGAGCTTTGGCTGCTACAACAACGAAGCCGACATAGACCGCCTCATCGAGATGCTCCACCGCGTCGCTCGCGGCAACTACCAGGACAGCTACCAGGTAGACACGACTACCGGAGAGTACGAACCCGTAGGCTACCATGAACCCCTGAAGAACTACTTCCTCCTGGACGGCGATTAAACCCTGCAATCCACACCCTGAAGTGGGCAAAAGGCATCGGCGACGGGCAATTTTGGGCGCGTCTGCGCCCAAAATTGCCAATAAAAATGGGTGTCAGCCCCGCCTACGGCGGGGCTGACACCCACCATGATTAAGTGCAGCGCTACCAGTCAATGACAACCCGGCAATTACTGTGGAAAC
>JAGVTM010000218.1 GCA_019136785.1 Chloroflexota bacterium
CTGGCAGCAGGGGGGGATTACCTGATTATTTTCTCAATGTCCAAACAGTTTATCCCACACGTTGCCGCGTCTCCAGGTGAGGCTCTTTTTGAAACGTGGGCGGGTTGGCAACCCGCCCTACGGGGTGGGGACGAGGCTTGTCGCTTACCTATGAACGTCCGTTGAGAATGTGCCCGATATTTTCGGCGGCGCGGGCTACAGCCAATAAGGTCAAACCCACCTTGGCGTTTTTCGCCAGCAGCGCCGCCAGGGCGGCGTTGGCGTTAATGGGATAAACGACGATGGCCCCCTCCTTGCCTTCAATCAGCATGCGCTCAATTTCCCCACGAGAGAGGCGGGACAGGGTGGTCTCGCCTAAAGCCACCAGGGTGGCAGCCATGGCGGCTACCTGCGGCGTACTGGTTTCCTGGCGACCGCCGCTAAGTTCGTTGGGATAAGCCGCCACCACAAACCCTTCCGAGCTGACAATCACAGCGCCTTGTAAGCCCGGCGCCTGATCAATGAGTTCCTTCAGGCTGTTTTCCAGGATGTCGGCGCGATAGTACGTTGTCATAATCTTCTGCCTGAAACGACGCTACTTGAGCATGGGGATTTTGACGCCGCGCTCATGAGCAACCTCGATGGCCCGTTCGTAGCCCGCATCCACGTGGCGGGCCACGCCCATGCCCGGATCCACGGTCAGCACCCGCTGCAGCCGCGCGGCGGCGGCGGGCGTGCCATCGGCGACAATCACCTGTCCCGCATGCAGGCTGTAGCCGATGCCTACGCCGCCGCCATGGTGAAAGCTGACCCAGGTGGCGCCGCTGACGGCGTTAATTAAGGCGTTGAGAATGGGCCAGTCGCCAATGGCGTCGGAGCCGTCGCGCATTTTTTCGGTTTCGCGGTTGGGGCTGGCGACGGAGCCGGCGTCCAGATGGTCGCGGCCAATGACAATGGGGGCTTTGACGGCGCCGCTGGCGACCATTTCGTTGAACTTCAGCCCGGCGCGCGCCCGTTCGCCATATCCTAGCCAGCAAATGCGGGCGGGCAGACCTTGAAAATGCACCTGTTCGCGGGCCATCTTGATCCAACGATGCAAATGTTCATCGTGGGGGAACAATTCCAGGACAGCTTCGTCCGTGGCATATATGTCCGCCGGGTCGCCGCTGAGGGCTACCCAACGGAAGGGGCCCTTGCCCTCGCAAAAGAGGGGGCGAATGTAGGCGGGAATGAAGCCGGGGTAGCTGAAAGCGTCCTGCACGCCATAATCGTATGCCCGCTGCCGCAGGTTGTTGCCGTAATCAAACACAATCGCGCCGCGCCGCTGCATCTCCACCATCGCCGCGCACTGGCGCGCCATGGATTCCATCGCCAGTTTCTGAAAAGCAGCCGGGTCGCGTTGGCGCAGTTCGCGCCCTTCGGCAAAGGAGAGGTGGTGCGGAAAATAAGCCTGGGGATCATGGGCGGAGGTCTGGTCGGTGACCACATCAGGGATCAGGTTGCGCTGCACCAACTGGGGGAAAATGTCGGCGGCGTTGCCAATCAAGCCAATGGAGCGCGGCTGCTGCCTTTCGACGTAATATTGCACCCGTTTGAGCGCTTCTTCCAGGTCTTCGGCTACTTCGTCAATGTAGCGGTGTTCCAGGCGGCGGTGGGCGCGCCATTCGTCCACTTCCACCAGCAAGCCGACGCCTTCGTTCATGGTCACCGCCAGGGGCTGCGCGCCGCCCATTTCGCCCAGGCCCGCTGTCAGCACCCATTTGCCGCGCAGGGAGGGCCAGCCGGCCTGGCGGGCGGCGGCGGCAAACGTTTCAAAGGTGCCCTGCAGGATGCCCTGGGTGCCGATGTATATCCAACTGCCGGCAGTCATCTGCCCATACATGATCAACCCTTCTGCTTCCCATTTGTCGAAGTTCTCCTGGGTGGCCCAATGGGGCACGATGTTGGAGTTGGCAATGAGGACGCGCGGGGCGTCGGCGTGGGTGCGGAAAACGGCTACGGGCTTGCCGCTTTGCACCAGCAGGGTTTCGTCATCTTCAAGCTGGCGCAGCGCGGCCAGAATGGCGTCAAAGGCTTCCCAGTTGCGCGCCGCCCGCCCGCGCCCGCCATACACGATCAGGTTGTCGGGGTCGCCAGCCACGTCGGGGGACAGGTTATTTTGCAACATGCGATATGCGGCTTCTTGCAGCCAACCTTTGCAGTGTAGTTCAGTCCCTACGGGGGCGCGAACAATACGTTTCATATGGGCCCTCCTGAATGAAGTGGTCAGTTGTTCGTGGACGGCGGTGCGAAGCGGCGCACAGATGTACAAGTACACATGGCGCACAGCATCGGATTATAGTATGGGCAGGGAAGGTGTCAAGAAGGGAGGGGGTATGCTATAATTTCGCGCGAGAACAGTGGTCAGTGAAGAGTGGTCAGGGCTAACTGTGTAACCCTGGCTTGTGTTATTTAGGGAACTGTGTTGGATAACGTTTTCTTACAACAAGCGCATCATTTGGTTGACCAACTGCAAGATGGGACGGGGGAGGTTGCCGTTTCTGTGCTGCAGACGCTCAGCCAGGCGTCTCACGTGCCCTCTGGGCCGTTCACGCAGGTTCTGGGCATCCGGTTCACGGCTTATGGGGAGGGGCGCTGCAGCGCCACACTGGAGGTGCAGCCGCACCTGCTGAACCCTCTGGGCATTGCGCATGGCGGTGTGGCGTTTTCGCTGGCGGATTCGGCTTGCGGCGGCGCGGCTTTGTCAGCGTTGGGGGAGCGCCGCCTGGTAACGCAGGATATGCAGATACGGTATCATGGGCCGGCGCGTGCCGGCATTTTAACCGCCCACGCCGAAACCATTCACAAAGGCAGCCGCACCCTCACCACCCAATGCCGCATCACCCAAAACGACGTGCTCATTGCCAGCGTCACGGGCACGTTTGCCATCCTCTCCCCCGATGAACTCAACGCGCTCAAGGACAAAACACCCTGACCTTGTCGGGACAAACAAGGTCACGCGGAGACGCGGAGGGCGCGAAGAAAATATAGGACAAGCTGGTTGAGGTTTAAGAAAATAATCCGGTAAACGGCTGGGAACGCGAACGCCCCATGAAAATCGAACAGATCACGCTATACCATATCAGTCAAGAACTCGTCTCCCCGTTTGTCACCAGCTTTGGCCGGCAGCAGCAGCGCGACTGTTTGATTGTGCGGCTGCAAGCGGGCGGGCTGACCGCCTGGGGGGAGTGCGTAGCCACCAACGATCCCGGCTACTCCTACGAAACCGTCGTCACTGCCTGGCACGTCCTTTCCGATTTCCTGATTCCCGCCCTGCTGCGCCAGGAGATTGGCGAACCGGACGCCATAACCCCCAGCTTTGATTTCGTGCGCGGTCATCCATTGGCTAAAGCGGCGCTGGATCAGGCTGTCTGGGACCTGACAGCGCAGCGGGATGGTCTGTCCCTGGCGCAAAAACTGGCGCAGCCCTACGATGCGCCGCCGCGCGCCCGTGTGGCGGTGGGCGTCAGCATTGGCATCCAGGCGGATATTCCGCGCACGCTGGAGACTATTGCCACTTACCTGGCGCAAGGCTACCGCCGCATCAAGCTCAAAATCAAGCCAGGGCACGACCTGGCGCTGGCGCAGGCGGCTCGCCGCGCTTTTCCCGACCTGGCCATCATGCTGGACGCCAACTCCGCCTACCATCTGGCGGATGCGGCTACTTTTCAGGCGATGGACGAGCTGAACCTGTTGATGCTGGAACAACCGTTGGGGCATGAGGACATTTACGACCACAGCCGGCTGCGCCCGCAAATCAAAACGCCCCTTTGCCTGGATGAAAGCATTACCACGCCTGACCATGCCCGCGCGGCCCTGGCTTTGGGCGCCTGTGACATCATCAACATCAAACCTTCGCGGGTGGCTGGCTGGACGCACGCTCGCCAGATTCATGATATTTGCCGCGCGGCGGGCATTCCCGTCTGGGTGGGCGGCATGTTAGAAACGAGCGTGGGGCGGGCGGCGCAGTTGGCGCTGGCGGCGCTGCCCGGCTTCATCCTGCCCGGCGACATCTCGGCCACGGCGCGGTATTATGCCGCCGACATCGCCACGCCCTTCTTCGTGAATCAAGAAGACAGCACCATTTCCGTCCCTGTGGGGCCAGGGCTGGGTATTGAAGTGGACGAGCAGCGGCTGCAAGCGGTAACGCGGCGGCAAGCCACTTTTGGCGCCGCGTAGCCGGCGACACATGGAGCAAAACAGCATGTTTCAAGATAAAACCATCGCCTTTATTGGCAGCGGCACCATGGCCGAAGCCATGATTCGCGGTTTGATCAGCCAGGACGTGGCTGCGCCGGGCCAGATTATCGCCTCTGGGCCCCGCGCGGAGCGGGGACAGCGACTACACGAGATGCACGGCGTGCGCACCTCCACCAGCAACGCGGAAGCGGCTGAAGAAGGGCAGGTGGTGGTGCTGTCTGTCAAGCCGCAGGTGATGGATCGCGTCATGTTGGAAATCCGGGGGCACTTGCGCCGCCAGGATTTGCTGCTGTCCATTATTGCCGGCGCGCCCATTAAGAAACTGGCGGACGGCATGGCGCACGCGGCGGTGGTGCGAGCCATGCCGAACACACCCGCGCAGATAGGCCAGGGCATCACTGTCTGGACGGCGACAGCCGAGGTAAGCGCCCTGCAAAAACAACAGGCGCAGGCGGTGCTGGCTTCGTTTGGGCAGGAAATTTTTGTAGATGACGAGGATTACCTGGACATGGCTACCGCTTTGAGCGGCTCAGGGCCCGGGTATGTGTTTATGGTGATGGAAGCCATGATTGACGCGGGCGTGCATTTGGGCTTTTCCCGCCGCGTGGCTACACAGTTGGTCTTCCAAACGATGCGGGGATCGGTGGAGTATGCGGCGCGCTCTGATAAGCATGTGGCGGAACTGCGCAATCAGGTCACCTCACCGGGAGGAACGACCGCCGAGGCGCTGTATCACATGGAAAAAGGGGGGCTGCGCACGGTCATCTCGCGCGGCATTTGGGCAGCTTATCAGCGTTCGATTGCTTTGGGACAGGGGCGGAAGCGCAGCGAGGAGCTGAAGCTGTAAGGGGCGCAGACGTTTGATCCCTCTGGCAGAAGTCGAATGACTTATGGGGACAGGGTCGCAAAAGTAAGAACTGCCTTATCGTCATGCCGGCAACGGGACGGCTGGCTGGAAGTTTCGCCAAAACGCATTATACTGTGCCCTTCAGATGTGGCAGTCTCTCGACAAGCTCGAGAACCACTCACGGCGACGCCACAGCCTGTGCTGAGCTTGTCGAAGGAAAGAAAATAATCAGGTTTCGCGGATTTACGCAGATTGGTCTTGTGGACAGTTTGGGAACGGCTCCACTAACCACTGCCCACTCGCCACTGATCACTATTTTTAAGGAGTTTGCTTTGACCCTAAATCGTGTTTTATCTAAATTGATCTTGCCCCTGCTGCTGCTGGCAGGTGTGCTGGCGGCGGCTTGCGGCCCGGCGCCGGAGCCAACAGAACCGGCGGCGGAAGATACCAGCGCGGCGACTGCCGGCAGCGAAGAAGCTGCCGCCGAACCCACCCGCGCCCCCGCCGGCGAATTGATCACCACCGCCAGCGGGCTGCAATATGAAATCCTGCAGGCAGGCGATGGGCCCGCCTTGCAAAAAGGTCAGATTGCCGAGGTGCATTACGTGGGGATGCTCGACGACGGCACCGTCTTTGACAGTTCACGTGAGCGGGGCGAACCTTATCCGTTCGCCGTTGGCGGCGGCGGCACGATCCCCGGCTGGGAAGAGGGCATCAGCCTGCTGCACGTGGGCGACCAGGCGCGCCTGATTTTGCCGCCAGCGCTGGCTTACGGCGAAACGGGCGCGGGCGGCGTGATTCCGCCCAACGCCACGCTGACGTTTGAAGTAGAAGTCCTGTCCGTGCGCGAAGGCGCGCCTGCCGCCCCCACCGAAGTCAATGACGCCGACTATACCACCACAGAGAGCGGTCTGAAATATTACGACTTCGTGGTGGGTGATGGCGCCCAACCGCAGGAAGGGCAGATAGTGGTTGTGCATTACACCGGCTGGTTGGAAGATGGCACGATGTTTGACAGCTCGCTCAATCGGGGCCAGCCGTTCCAGTTCCCTCTGGGCCAAGGCGCAGTGATTACTGGTTGGGATGAAGGTCTGTCCACAATGCAAGTGGGCGGCAAGCGGCAACTGGTGCTGCCGCCAGAACTGGGCTACGGCGAAAACAGCGTGGGGCAGATTCCGCCTAATTCCATTTTGATTTTTGAGGTGGAACTGGTGGACATATTAGAGTAGTCGCAGCTACAGGGGCGACGCACTTTTCTTCAGCAAAAGTGCGTCGCGCCTCTGACGTTTCCGCATGGCGCGTTATCCAATTCCGGCGGCAGAGACGCGGGTGGAGATGCGGGTGTTGAACTCCCGTTTTATTGCCACGATTGCCCCGGTGTTTTCGGTGGAGGAGGCTAAGGGGTTTGTGGCGCGGGTGCGGGGGGAGTTTGGGGATGCGTCGCATAATGTGCCGGCATTTCTCGTCGGTCACGGCGCCAGCGTTATTGCCCATTGCAGCGACGATGGCGAACCCTCGGGCACTGCCGGGCGGCCCGCCCTGGCGGTGCTGCAAGGCAGCGGGTTGGGGGATGTGGCGGTGGTGGTGACGCGCTACTTTGGCGGCACCAAGTTGGGCACAGGCGGGCTGGTACGCGCCTATGGCGACGCGGTGCGTGCGGCGCTGGCTGCCGTCCCTCGCGCCGAACGCATCCCCACCCACACGGTCATGCTGGCTGTGCCTTACGCCTTCCTGGAACGGGCGCGCCTGCTAATTGCCGCCCATCACGGGCAAATCCAGGACGAAGATTTTGCCGCCGACGTAACCATCACCGCCCGCTTTACCGTTCCTGATTTCCCCGATTTTCAGACAACGCTGCAAGAGGCGTCTCACGGTTCAATGTTTGCTAAAATCTTAGAGACGGCAGATGTGATTATGCCTGTGACTTGACCAGGGCGTCGCGCAGGATTTCGGCGGGGTGGTAGGCGCGGCGGCCGGTGGCGTGGGCGATTTGATGCCGGCAGCTTGTCCCCGCCGCCGCCACAATCACATCATCGCCGACGGCGCGCACGGCGGGCATGAGCCGCCGCTCCCCCATAGCCAGCGACCAGCGCAGATGCTCTGCCTCATATCCAAACGACCCGGCCATGCCGCAACAGCCTGAATCCACTTCGCTCACCTGGTAGCCTGATGGCAGGCTCAACGCCTGGCGGGATGGTCCCGTGCCCACCAGCGATTTCTGGTGGCAGTGACCGTGCAGCAGCACCTGCTGCGCCGCCGGGCTGAAATCCAGTTCCAGTTGGCCCGCCGCCGCCAGCCGTGCCACAAATTCCTCCAGCAGCGCCGCCTGCGCCGCCACCTGCTTTGCCTGCGGATCGTCCGGCAGCAGCGCCAGATATTCATCCCGCAGCGTCAGCAGGCAACTCGGCTCTAGCCCCACAATCGGAATTCCCTGCGCGGCATAGGGCGCCAGGCGGGAAACCGTATCTTGCGCCGCCGCGCGGGCGGCGTCCGCCAGCCCGTTGGAAATCAGGGGGCGCCCACAGCATTTAATCCCAGGCAAGATCACGCGAAAACCAGCCGCTTCCAGCAGTTCGACGGCGGCAATAGCCACGTGCGGGTCGTTGTAGGTGTTAAATGTGTCGTTGAACAGAACCACCTGGGGTCGGGTGGCCGGCACGGGGTGGGTGTGCTGGCGAAACCAGTGGGTGAAAGGATGGCGGGCAAAGGGAGGGAGCTCACGCTGCTGGCTGATGCCCAGGAATCGCTCTAGCAACACCCGCAGCGGCTTAAAATGGAGTGCGGCATTGGCCAGCGGCGCGCGCCAGCCGCTGCTGAGGCGGCTGATGGCGGCAATGTGCCCAAACAGGCGATTGCGTAGGGGGATGCCATGCACGTCGTGATACTGCGCCAGGAACTCAAATTTGATCTTAGCCATATCCACCGACGACGGGCACTCTGCCTTGCACGCCTTACAGCCCACGCACAACTCCATGACCTGGTACATGCGCTCGCTGGTTAATTCCGCGGCAGGCAGCCGTCCAGAGAGCGCCGCGCGCAGGGCGTTGGCGCGCCCGCGCGTGCTGTGCTCCTCTTCCCGCGTCACCTGGAAGCTGGGGCACATGGTATCGGCGGTGCGCTGCCGGCAGACGCCTGCCCCATTGCACATTTCTACAGCGCGATGAAAGCCACCGTCGCTGCTAAAGTCAATGTGCGCTGCTACGGGAATGACGCTGTAAGCCGCGCCATAGCGCAGGTTTTGCGTCATGGGGACAGCGTCTACCACGTTGCCAGGATTGAAGATATTTTGCGGGTCGAACGCCTGCTTCACCTGGCGAAACAGCCCGTACAGGTCGTGACCAAAGAAGCGTTCATTGAGCCAACTGCGGGCGCGCCCGTCGCCATGTTCGCTGGAAAATGCGCCGCCATATTCGCCCAACAGTTCAACGGAGAATTGGGTGATCAGGGGCAGCTTATCCACTTCACTGGCCAGCTTGGCGTTAATCAGGGGGCGGACGTGCAGGCAGCCGGCGCTGGCGTGGGCGTAGTAAGCCACATTTGTGCCCAGATCGTGACAAAACTGCTCAATGCGCGTGATGTAGTCAGCCAGGTATTGCACGGGCACGGCAGCGTCTTCGATAAAGGGGATGGGTTTGTAATCCCCTTTGATGCTCATCAGCAGCCCCAGGCCCACTTTGCGCACTTTCCAGACGTTGGCTTGCAGTTGGGGGGTGAATGCCGGCATTATCTCCCCACAAGCCACCCCCTGCTCCTGCAAATGCCGGGCCAATCCATCTACCTTGCTTTGCAACTCCGCCAGGCTTTCCCCATAAAACTCGGTAATCAACACACAGTCCGGCTCCCCGCGCAGAAACGTTGCCAGCAGGCGGGCATACTCAGGCACTTCGCGGCACAACGTCAGCCCCAGATGGTCAATCAGTTCAATGGCTGATGGTTCCACTTCCAACATGACGGGTACGGCTTCCAGCGCCTGGCGCAGGCTGGCAAACGGCACAATCGCCAGCGCCGTCATAGCGGGGCGGGGCACCAGGTTCAGCTTGATCTCCGTCATGACCGCCAGCGTCCCTTCCGCGCCGCACACCAGCTTTGCCAGGTTAAATCGCCTGTCCTGGGGCCAGAGGAAGTTGGAACCCTCCACAAAACGGTCCAGATTGTAGCCGCCGCAGCGTCGCCAATGGCGCGGCGTGCCCGCGCGGATGACGTCTGCCTGCTCGCGGCGGATGGCTGCCACCTGGCGGTAAATCTCGCCTTCCACTCCTGGGCGAAGCTGGTATTGGTACAGCGTCTCCCCATCTATAGGCGCGAACGTGGTCGTTGAACCATCGCTCAAAATTACGTTCATTGCCAGCACATGGTCTGCGGTCATGCCGTACAGGATAGAATGGCTGCCCGTGGAGTTGTTGCTGACAATGCCGCCCAGGCAGGCACGGTTGCTGCTGGCAGGGTCGGGGCCAAACTGTAACCCGTAAGGTTTCAACTCTAAATTAAGCTGATCCAGCACGATCCCCGGCTGCACGCGCACCCATTGTTCCGCCTGGTTGATTTCTAACACCTGATCCAGGTGGCGGCTCATGTCCATCACCAGAGCTTCGTTGGTTGCCTGTCCCGCCAGGCTGCTGCCACCTGTGCGCGGCAAAATGGGCACACCATAGTGCGCCGCCAGTTCCACCGTCGCGTGGACATCCTCCAGCGTGCGCGGGATGAGCACGCCATAGGGCATTACCTGGTAAATGCTGGCGTCGGTGCTGTAAAAAATGCGGCTGTACATGTCCGTGCGCAGGTCGCCGCTGACCCGTTTTTGCAGCGCCGCCATGAAGTCAGGCACAGCCGTTGGCGAAAGCAGAGTAGAGCGCGTCATAATAACCTCACAGCACAGCGATAGGGGGATTCTACTTCGCGCTACGCGAAATCCCCATGCGCGCAGCGCACTACGAAGAATGAAAACAGGATTTTCGCAGAACTTGTCCCTTCAGCAAGTTCAGGGCTGGCTCTGAGTTTGTCGAAGGATGACGCAGATTTGTTTGGTGGACGGGTCAGAGTAGCTCCACTGACTGCTGATCACTCGCCACGGTCCACTCTTTTCGGTTCTGTTACTGCCCAAAGAGCGCAATCAAGCCATCTGCCAGGTCATCGCGCCAGGCGTAGTAGTTGTGACCGCCGACGTACTCCTGGTAGACGACGTCGTACCCCTTTTCTTGCAGCAGCGGCGCCATGCGGCGGTTGGTGTCAATGAGGAAGTCGTAGCTGCCGCAGTCCATCCAGATTTTCAGGGAACGGGCTGCGCCTTGCTGCACCAGGTCGTAAACGATTGTGTCGTAGTCGGAGAAGGTAAAAGCGCCGGACTGGCTGAGTACGCCGCCAAAAATGTGCGGGTTGCGCAGTCCCAGGTAAAGGGACATGAGGCCGCCCATGGACGCGCCCATAACGGCCCAGGCGCCGGGGTGGGCGGCAACGTCAATCAGGCGGAGATGCTGCTCTGCCAGGGGGCGCAAGCACCAGTGGAAGAAGGTGTAGGTGACGTCGCTGCAGCCATATTCGATAGTGCGCGCCCCCCGGCCATTTTGGGGCATCACCAGGGCGATGGGGCGGATGCGGTTTTGGGCGATGAGGTTGTCTACAATTGCCGGCATTTTGGCTTGATTGACATAATCATACCCATCCAGCACGAACACCAGCGGCGCGGGCTCATCCGTGGGCGGCTGGTAGAGCATTACAGCCCGTTCTTTGCCGGCAGCCATCCCAAAAGTCTTCACCTTGTGCCGCGTGAGCGTGCCGCGGGGGATGCCTCTGGCGCGGTTCACCAGCGGCGTGGGGCGGGCTTCGGGCATGTAAAAGTAGTTGTTAAACGCGCCCATACCGTTAGATTTGGCGCGAGGATTGAGCGGATCAA
>JAGVTM010000208.1 GCA_019136785.1 Chloroflexota bacterium
CCCCCCCCCCCCCCTGCCCTTCGCGGTGTCTTCACCGCCGTTTACCTGTTTTTTTCTTAACCTTCAAGAAGACTTCTCCGGTGTAATCGCTCACTCCCTCGTAGGTTGAGCCTGTCGAAACCGGTTCCCTTCGACAGGCTCAGGGAGCGGGTGTGAATGGTTACTCTCCAGTCTAGGGTCTGAAGATAACGCCAGCGTAACTGGCGTAGGGGCCCAGGCGAGCCTGGGCAGCCGTGACGGCGGCGTAGGCGTCAATACGACCGTAGCCGTAGGTATTATTGGGCTGTTGGCTGCCCGGCACGCCGCCGCACTCTTCGCTGCTGGCGCGGGGCAGGGCGGTGGTCAGGATCAGGTCTTCGACGGCGGACACCTGTCCAATCAGGTTGGGGTTGGCGGATAGTATCAAGGCAGCCAGGCCGGCCACGTGTGGGGCAGCCATGCTGGTGCCGCTGAGATTGGCGTAGCTGCCATTGAGCCAGCTTGAGCGCACGTTGGAGCCGGGGGCAACGACGTCCGGTTTGAGGCGGTTGCTGCCGTCGCTGAGTACGGGCCCACGACTGCTGTAGGCAGCAATGACGTCGCTGCTGGTGACGGCTCCCACGGTGAAGGCATCGTCATAGATAGCGGGGGGGGTGCTGATGCTGCTGCATGAAGCGCCGCTGTTGCCGGCACTGGCGACAACGAGAATGCCGGCAGCCCGCGTATTGGCCACCACCGTTTGCAGAATTAACGGGTCCAGGCAGCCCTCGCCGGGGGTACAAGCCCAGGAGTTGTTAATGATATGGGGCGCGCGCGCCGGGTCGGGGTTTTGCCCCTGGGCGTCGGTGGGGGCGATAAACCATTGGAAGCATTCGCTGTAGCTGGCGGGCGTGCCAATACCCTGATCCATGTTGCGGCAGCCAATCCAGCGGGCTGCGGGGGCTACGCCAATCTGGTTTCCTTGTCCGTCGTCGCCGACCAGGATGCCCAGGGTGTGCGTGCCGTGCCCGTAGTCATCGCAAGGCTCGGCTGAATCCGCGCCGCAGACGCCGCCGCCGCTGTGGATGGCGTCGTGCCAGTTGTAGCTGTGGTCAGCCTGCTGCCCGTCCCAGCCGCGATACTGGTTGATCAGGGCGGGGTGGTTCCAATCGTAGCCGGTATCCTGCCCGCCGATGACGATGTTTTGGCCGGCAATGCCGGCAGCCCACACCTGCGGCGCGCCAATTAGACCAATATTCCACTCGATCCCCTGCGGCTGGCTGACGGCGGGCGGGGGCGGCGGTTCGCTCAAGGGCAGACGGGCGTTGGCATAGACGTAAGCCACTTCATCGTGTTGGGCCGCCGCTGCCAGCACGCGCCAGTCGCCGCGCACCCAGATCATATTGGCTACCCAGTAGGGGCGGTACGCCGCCTGGTGGCTCTCCAGCGTAGCCAGCAAGGGCCGCTGGGTGCGTTCGGCGACGGCGCGCAATCGAGCGAAAACGTAGAACCCTCTGGCCAGGCGCGTGGGTCGCGCGGCGGCGGCGGTCACGTCCGCCTGCTCTGCCAGAAACAGGATAAACTCTGTTTCTTGATCCATAGCCGTAGCCAGCACCGAAGGGGCTACTTTCGTCTGCCAGCCCGCCGCCGCTGCCGGCGGCGTTTGCGCCGCCAGCATCTGCGCCGCCCCCCAAAGAATCAACAGCCACAGCCCTGACCGCCAGAGCCAACGCCACGGTTGCGCCAGCCTGGCGCCTGTATCTGGCATGTGCATGGCGTCTTTATTGTCCCCAGTCGCGCAGATATTGGAAGTCATGGCTGATGGTGCGGCTGCTGATCTTGGGCAGCACGGGCATCATCCGCTTGTAATGCGCCTGCTGGATCATTTTCAGCACGCGGCGCACCATAGGCGCGTTGAAGCCCGCCTTCACCGCCTCGTCTGGGGAGTACCGCTCGTCTACCAGCAGGTAGAGGAGTTTATCCACCTCGGCGTAGGTAAAGCCCAGGTCGCCTTCGTCGGTCTGGTTGGGAATCAGGTCGGCGGTGGGGGCTTTGTCAATGATTACGTTCGGCACGCCTAAGCCGCGCGCCAACTGGCGCACCTGGGTCTTATACAGGTCGCCGATAGGGTTAACCGCCGAAGCCAGGTCGCCAAAGATGGTGCCATATCCCAACAGCAGTTCCGTCTTGTTGCTGGTGCCCACCACCAGGGCGTCCCAAGCCATGGAGCGATCATAGAGCAGAATCATGCGCATGCGGGCCATGATGTTGCCCATGCGCCGTGGGGTGATGCCCGGCGAGGCGGCAAACAAGGGATCGCACATGGGTGTGATGTCCACTGTCTCGCTGGCGACGCTCAACTGATCAATGACCATTTGCGCGTGCGCCAGGCTGTCGGGGGAGGAGGTGCGGTAAGGCATACGCACCGCCAGCACATTTTCTGGGCCCAGCGCCGCCGCCGCCAGAAAGCAAGAGAGGGCGGAGTCAATGCCGCCCGACAGACCGAGCACGGCTTTGGTAAAGCCCGTTTTGGTGATTTCGTTATGCAGAAATTGGGTGAGTACGAGCTTGCTCACCTGGAGGTCAACGTTGAG
>JAGVTM010000258.1 GCA_019136785.1 Chloroflexota bacterium
CAAGAAGTTTACCATCCATGAATCCTGGCGATATCGTCCTCATCCGCTTTCCACAAACAGACCTGAAAGCAGGAAAACTACGCCCGGCATTGGTTGTGGCAGTCGCTCCTGGCTGGCATAGCGACTTACTGCTTGCTCTAATAACCTCACGCACTTCCCAGACTGTTCCCGAATTGGATGTAATTATTGAGCCATCTGACCCTCACTATGCTTCTACATGGCTCAAGGTTCGATCTGTCGTTCGACTGGCGCGTCTGGCAAGTGTCGAATCTTCAGTCATCAACGCACGTCTTGGCAATATCTCCCTAGAGCAATTGCAGCAGGTCAGGAAACGCTTGTGCGACTGGCTGCAACTATCATAGGGTTTCAGCCAGTTAATGTCAAAAGGGCAGCCCAACCAGGCTTACACAAGAGAGCCAAACAGCACGTGCAGCGATCAGGTGCGGTCTGGAGGAGTAAGCGCGCCGGTGATATCGCGGCGAGAGTGGGGGGGGGCAGTAGGCGTGGCGGCGGCGTGGGCGGCGCTGCTGCTGCTGCCTTATTTGCTGGGACACTGGTTGTCGCCGGCGGGGAGCGTTTACACCGGGCTGCTGCAAAATGTGGAAGATAGCACTTATCTCTCGGCCATTGTTCAGGGGCATGGCGGGGCCTGGGTGTACCGCGATTTATTCACGCTGGAGCCGCATACGCCTGCTTTTATCGAAGGCTTTTACCTGTTTCTGGGCCATCTGGGGCGGTGGTTGGGGTTGTCCGTCGTAGACGCCTGGCATCTAGGGCGGTTTTTGAGCAACATCGCCGCCTTTCTGGCGGCTTTTCTGTTTGCCGCCACGTTCTTAAGGCAACAGGGCGCGCGCTGGACGGCGTACCTGCTGGCGCTGGCGGGCAGCGGGTGGGATATGGTTCGCCTGCCGCAGACGTGGGAGTGGACGCGCGCCGCCGAAGCCGTGCCCATTGACCTGAAAATGCCCGAAGCCCACCTGTTTTATAGCGCCCTCACCTATCCCCATTTTACCAGCGGCATCGCCTGCATCCTCCTCTTCTTCCTGCTCTTGTTATACGCTTACAACGCCCCCCCTGGTCGCTGCCGCTGGCTGCTGCTGGCGGGCGCGGGTGCGGCTAACCTGGCGCTGGCAGTCATTTACCCGTTCCTGATTTTGCTGCCGGCAGCCGTGATGGGCGGTTACCTGCTGCTGCGCATGCGCCAGGCGCGGCGCATTCTGTGGCGCGCAGGGCTGGAACTGGCGGGAACGCTGCTGCTGTCCGCGCCGCTCTACCTTTACTACTTTGGCGTCATCCAGACCAACGACGTCTACCGCGCCTGGAACGCCCAGGCGATCACGCTGTCGCCCCACCCGCTGCATTATTTGCTCACCTATGCGCCACTGCTGCTGCCGGCTTTGGCTGGCTGGCGAACACAGCGGCGCCTGGAAGCGAACGAAAGGCGTAAGTTTACATTTTTATGGGTCTGGCTGGGCGTGGCGGCGCTGTTGCTTTACCTGCCCATACCGCCGCAGCGTCGCTTTGTGGAAGGGCTGCAAATTCCCCTGTCCGTGTTAGCTGCCTATGGCTTAACGGAAACCGTCATCCCCTGGCTGTTGCAAACCCGCCTGCTGCAAGCGTTGCTGCGCCGCCCGCGCTACCAGCCGGCGAGCCTGCGCCGCCTGCTGCTATTGCTGGCGCTGCTCGGCAACAGCATTGTCAGCGCCTATCTGTACCTGGGCGCGTTGGCAACCTTAACCCTGATCCAACCGTACCCCCTGTTCCGCCCCCAGGCAGAAATCGCCGCCATGACCTGGCTGCGCCACGCTGGCGGGCCCGGCGACCGCGTGCTGGCGTCCTACTGGACAGGCAGCTATTTGCCCGTCATAACGGGCGACGCCGTCTTTGTGGGGCATCTGTACGAGACCGTAGACTTTGCCGTGCGCAAAGCCGAAGCCGAACAATTCTTCGCCGCCACAACCAGCGACGCCTGGCGGCAGCAGTTATTGGCGCAGCACGGGATTGACTACGTTTTCTACGGGCCGGCGGAACATGATCTAGGCGACTTTAATCCCGCCCGCGCCCCTTACTTGCGCCTTGTGTGGCAAGACAAGATGGCGGCTATTTACGCGCCTGTTGACCAGAGATGAAAGCTGAAATCAGGATTGCGCGGATTACGCAGATTGCATTCGCGTAGCATGGCATACGCTGAATTAGATGGGCATTCTGGCACAGCCGGCATGGTTCAAAAACAACCGATGCGCCTTTACAAATTCGGCGCTAAATTGTCATTCCGAGTTTGCCCGTGTCATTCCAAGAGCCTGTGCTGAGCCTGCCGAAGCATCTTCCGAGGAATCCCTACGGCCTGGCGAGACAAGATAGATGGCGGGCAACGGCGGCAGGGATTCCTCGCTCCGAAGACTGCCCTGAACTTGTTGAAGGGTCGGAATGACCTGTCTATTACCCATATCTCCCCAAGGGAGAATAAATAGGTTAAACTCCCATTCATCACATCGAATAGGGAGAAGCAAAAATTTGTTCGACAATCTTTCCACCTCCGACAAGCA
>JAGVTM010000439.1 GCA_019136785.1 Chloroflexota bacterium
CGTCAACCGCGCCGTCTCCTCCCCCACCACCCGCCGCAGTTCCGCCGTCCGCAGCCGCACCAGCGTATCAATACTACCACCCCCCGCCCAAATCTCCGCCTGCGCCAACACCCCCGCTTCCAGCAGCGTGCGCACCGGCTTCTTGTGCCCAAACGGCGGCACCGCCCCCACCTCATACCCCAGGATTTCCCGCACCTGCGCCGCATCCGCCAGCTTCACCTGCCGCCGGCTCACCCCTAAATGCGCCGCCAGCCGCCTATAATCCACCCGCGTCTCCCCATTCGCCACCACCAGCACGGGTTCCCCCTCTACCAGAAACAGCAGCGACTTCACAATCTGCTCCACCCCTGCGCCCACAGCGGCCGCCGCCGCGGCCACCGTCGGCGTCTCCACCGCCAGCCGCACCACCTCCGCCGCAATCCCCTTCTCCCCCACAAACCGCGCCAGATCCCCCGCATCCATCACTTCGCCAACCATCACGCCTCCCACATTCTTTTCCAGACCTGCCAGGTTTTCAAAAACCTGGCAGGTCTCCCAAATATGAAAGCCTCATGTCATTCCGAACCCTGAGCCTGCCGAAGCGGGAGGAATCCCTACTCCTCTTGCCAACCAACCCTGCGGCGTCCACTTGTCATTCCGAGCCGTCTTCGGCGAGGAATCCCTACCCCTCTTGCCAACCAACCCTGTGGCGTCCACTTGTCATTCCGAGCCGTCTTCGGCGAGGAATCCCTACCCTTCTTGCCAACCAACCCCTTGAGAATTCCTCGGCGGGTCTCGGATTGGCAACCATCTGTAAAGATGTGTAGCGCCATTTTGAGTCCCGCCGTTATTCTTCATCCAGAACCGCTTCCTAAGCCTCCGCTTCCAGAAAACGCCTCATAGACAATGCCACGCCCGGAAAGGCTTGCTGTAATTTTTGGTCTTCTGTCACCAGGTAGAGATTCCAGGTCATCGCCAACGCCACATATTGCGCGTCATAGGCGCTGATGGCATTCGCCAGGGCCAGTTGCAAAGCATGAGCCATGTCCACATCTTGCTCCTGTGATTGCAGCAAGTTGATGGACTGCTGCCAGATAGACAAAGCATCTGCAACTTCGCCTCCCCCATACCTCACAAAAGTCGCCAGGATATTCAGAAACTCGTGACGCCACAACGAGAGCAAAATCCATTCTGGATCTTGGCGCCGGAGGCGCTGCGCCAGTTCTGTTTTATCGCCTTCGATGAACAGATAAGCAACGACATTGGCATCTACTACAATCATGCGCGCCCCTCGCGTTTTGCCATGTCAATCCACTCGTCGCTGATGCCGAAGCGCCCTTTGAAGGGCACAGGTAAAACAACCTCTGGCGGCGCTTCCGCAGCCAGGGCGGTTTCCAGCAGCACCAGCGCTTCCTTCGTCAAACTGCGGCGATTTCTGGCTGCTCGCGCCTTCAGCTTTTGATGTAATTCGTCGGGTACATCCTTAATAAGCAATCCAGGCATTGAACATCTCACTTGATACCATTTTACTATCGAAAAGATACCAGAATGATAGGACAAAACTTACGGACAGCAAAACTTTCAGCTACGCCGCGCCAGCGCAGAGATTACAAAAATCTTCGAGGATTTTTGTAATCTGGAGCAGATTCCACGTCACCTGCCAGAAAAAGCAACTCTGGCGTATAATCCTGGCGCAAGTCTACGCTGATCAGAGAGAGGTGAGAAGATGACCACCCAAGAAGTGCTATTGCCTTTGCCCGAAAGCCTGTACCTGCGCTTACAACGCGCGGCCCAGGCCACGCAGCAATCCTTAACAGACGTGCTGCTGCACGCTGTCGCTGTGGGCAGCCCACCCAATTGGGAAGATGCGCCGGCTGAGTTTCAAGCAGACCTGGCAGCGCTGGAACGTCTGAATGACGAAGCCCTGTGGCAAATTGCTCGCGGTCGCTTTGAAACGGATATGGCGCGGCATCAAGAATTGCTGGACAGGAATGCAGCGGGAACCTTGACCGATGCCGAACAACGCGAATTAACGCAGCGGCGCACAGAGGCAGACCGCTTCATGCTCCGCAAAGGATACGCCGCCGCCCTACTCCGCTGGCGCGGCCACAAGCTCCCCCCTGCTGACAAAATGTAAATGAGCGCTTATCTACCTGTTGAACTGCGCCAACTGCTACTGGAAGCAGATGATCACCGCTGTGCCTACTGTCAGACGGGGGAATTCAACTCTGGCTATCCTACGGTCGTGGACCACATTATCCCCTTGAGCAAGGGAGGGCCTACGTCATTTGAAAATCTGTGCTTTGCCTGTCACCGCTGCAACCAGTTCAAAGGCGCTATCACAGAGATGGAAGACTTGCTTACAGGTGAAATTGTACCCCTTTTTCATCCTCGCCAACAACGGTGGAAGGAGCATTTTGCCTGGGATGCAGCCAGCATTCGTATTTTGGGTTTAACAGCCATTGGTCGTGTAACCGTCATCGCCCTCAGGTTGAACAACGAGGTGATAGTCAACGCGCGCCAGAATTGGGTCAGCGCCGGCTGGCATCCACCAGCGGCATAGTCCCCTACTGGGTGAGCGACTCATTGCCCAGGTTGACTCCTTTCATTCAACAAGTTCATCAAGACCTCTTCGGACGCACCCCCCACACCTCCCCAATCAGAAAACAGGATTCATGGGAGAAAGTTACTCCTGGGCGCACCGGAAACCAATGTAGTTGTAACGGTTCGTGGGCGCGTTGAAGTCACGGTTGGCGGCGCGGATGCTGCGATCGAAGTCGCCCCACGCCCCGCCGCGAAGCGCCTTGTTTGAACCTAAAGCAGGACCCGGCGGGTTGCGGTTGGGCGAGGTCTGATAATAGCTTCTATCATACCAATCTGCTATCCACTCCCACACGTTTCCTGCCATATCCAGCACCCCATACGGACTAGCCCCGGAGGCATGACTGCCTACAGGTGCTGTACCACCAACACAATAAACCTGGAAAATTCCTTTAGTAGACGAATTCACTAGGTCACAGGTAGGGCGCGTATTCCCCCAGGTATATATACGCCCGTCTACGCCACGAGCCGCTTTTTCCCACTGCGCTTCCGTTGGTAATTTCCGCCCGGCCCATGCGCAGTAGGCGTCGGCCCCATACCAGCTCACGTTAATCACAGGATGGTCGGCAAAACCAAATTCCACATTATATTCTGTCCCCTGATGCAGAATGTGACTATCCCCATTCTCATCTAGCGTCTGAATACAATCCTGGCCATCGCAGCGACCAATGTGCCCACCTAAAGCATTCAAAAAAAGCACATATTGGGCGTTGGTTACTTCCGTCTCATCTATCCAAAAAGCATCCAGGTAAACTTCTCGTTGCGGCTTCTCATCTTCCTCGACTACATTATCTGAGCGGGCTGAACCCATGATGAAATTCCCAGCCGGCACGTACCACTGCGTCATGCCGTCCTGAGCAGATACGCGTTTGTCGCCATCTCGCAATGGCCCGGTGGCCGTACCACGAGGCGTTGGCTGCGTGGTGGGTATTTTAGTTGGCGCAATGATCACCTCAGGTGCATTGGGAACTGTAGCCGTGGGCAATGGCGTAGGCGGCGTTTGGGTTGGCTCTGCGGCAACAGTTTGTCCACTTTTTGGCAAAACCGCCAAAATAGCAATAACGGCGACAAGGACCCCTGCCAGGGCGACGGCGTCAGCTACAGATAGCTTTTTACTCTTCGCCACGTTATAAACAGCATATCCCAGCAAAACAACGCTAAATGCAGACAAAAGGGTGATGATCCCTGG
>JAGVTM010000427.1 GCA_019136785.1 Chloroflexota bacterium
CAGCTTTCCGTTACCCAATTATGGCCCGGTGGGCATCTTTAGCCAGTTGGTGAACAATCAAGGAACTGCCTGCTATGACTTCGAATGGGTGGACACCGGCGGTTCCGGCGCAGCGGTATCAGAGATAAAAATTCCGGCTGGCCTGGAGCCGCGCTAAAATCGGTGTCACGAAGTAGTAATCAACAACCGGACGAAAATTTCGCGGGGTCTGCCCCCTATGTGGGTTTGGAGTCAAGGCTTTAGCCGGTTTTCTCGGACATCTTCCGGCTGCAGCCTCGACTCCCCGTGAATTCCTGGAAAACCAGGATATGCAATTAAGACTGCATAGAAGCATGCCGCCAGCGTCGCACGGAGTTGATCAGGTAGATGGCCTGGCAGCGCTCCAGGTCAGCCAGCGTCAGGATACGCTCTTGCACACGCTTATCGCCAGGCGTAGGCGTGTCGCCGCGTAAGATGCTGGCGCGCAGCACGCCAGCCAGCAAGCCGCAGTTCACCGGCGGCGTAACCAGTTCGCCATCCAGCGCCAGCACAACGTTCGCCGTAGTTGTTTCCGTCACTTCCCCCCGCTCGTTCCACAACAGCACGTCATCACAATCAGGCCGGACAGCGCGAACCACAGTGTAAAGGGTGCGCTGCGTCGTCTTGTGATACAGGAAGATATCGCTGCTGTTAATAGGCGCAGGGCACAGACCAAGCCGTACCGGCTTGTGTCTGGCTTGTTTTGGCAGTGGCTCCGCCGTTATCTCCCAACCACCCGCCTGATCCACCGTCAGGCGCACCTGACTGTTGGCGCGCAGACGAGCCGCAAAAGCGGTTAACGCCTGCTGCACGCCATCTAAATTCAGCGGAATGCCAAAATAGATGGCGGAAGCGGACAGACGCGCCAGATGGTCGGGCAGCAAAAAGTAGCCGCCCTTTGCTTCCCACAAAATAGATTCTAACAAGGAAAAGGGAAGGGTTTTGGTTGTCACAACTTTTGCCTTTAGCTGGCACTCCAGCCACTCATCATCGGCATCGGAATCCCACACAATGCCGCTGCCCACACCGTAGACAGCCTGCTGCCGCCGGCGGTCTATGGTCACCGTGCGAATAGCCACCTGAAAGCGCGCCTGCCGTCCGGGAGCAATGTAACCGATGCTGCCCGTGTAGACGCCGCGCGGCTGCAGCTCCAGTTCACGGATCAATTCCATCGTGCGCACTTTCGGCGCGCCCGTAATGGAAGCGCAGGGAAACATATGCGTCAGGATATCGGTCACGGAAGCGCCGGTAGCCGCCGTGACGGTGGACGTCATCTGTAGAATGGTGGGATACCGCTCTACCGTGAACAGGTGCGGCACGGAGACGCTGCCTGTGTGGGCGACGCGCCCCATATCGTTGCGGATCATGTCCACAATCATCACGTTTTCCGCCTGGTTCTTTTCCGACCGGGCTAACCAGGCCATTTGCGCCTCATCTTCAGCCAGGGTACGCCCGCGGGCGGCGGAGCCTTTCATAGGGCGCGAGGTGAGACGCGCGCCGTCCAACTGAAAGAACAGTTCGGGCGAGGCGGAGCAGATGGCCCACTCCCCATTGTCCAGAAAAGCGGCATATTGCCCCTGCTGCGCGGTCGCCATCTCCACAAACAGGGCGTATGGGTCTCCCGTAAAAGAAGCCGTCAGGGGGAAGGTATAGTTGACCTGGTAGGTATGCCCGCGGGCAATGTACCCTTTGATGCCGGCAACGGCTGCCCGGTAAACGTCCGGCGTTACTCCCGGTTGCCACTCCCCTGACTGGTAGGCGGCGGCGGCTGCCGGCAATCCCCGCCAATAAACAGGCGCATCAAACAAACCAAACCAGAGCAAAGGCAGGTGAGCGGGCATATTTTGCGGCGGGTGGACAGTCAGGCCAAAGGCGGCGGCGGCTTCGTAAGCCAGGAACCCGGCAGCATACAGCTTTTCCTGGTTGACGGCTGTTTCCAGGTCGTGCAAGGCTGGCATGACTTCTGCCGGCACATGCGCCGCCACCACCCGCCGCGGCTGCTCAAAAAGCAGCCAGCCATCATCCGTTTGCAGAATGACCCGCGCCCGCATGAACCAGCCCTCACCGCCGCGCCAGCACCACCGGACGGCGTCGCTGGCGGCTGCGCTGCACAATGTAGATGCCTGTCAAAACGACCACGCCGCCCACAATCTGGCCCGGCGTGATTTCTTCGCCCAGCAAGGGCACTGCCAGAATAGCCGTAATAACCGGCTGCGCCAGGCCCGCCGGGGAGACCAGGGATGCCGGCAAATACCCCAACGCATAACTAAAGGCAAACTGCCCCACCCCCTGCACAATCACGCCCAGCCCCAGGAAGCTCAAGTAACTCTTGGTCGAATAGCCCAGCAGTGGCAGGCGGGCTACCAGGCAAAACAACAGCAGCACCAGCGTCGAACTGAGCGCCGCCAGCCAGAAGGCGGTCAGCGAATCCAGGTATTGGCGGCTGCGCTGCGTTGCCAGGAAATAGGCGCCGTAGAACATGCCGGCAAACAACCCCAACGACGTGCCCAACCCCAACGAAAAGCGCAGCGCATCCAGCCCCAAAATCAGGACAGCCCCCGCCAGCGACAGCCCCAGCCCCAGCCAGAAACTGCGCCCCAACTTCTCGCGGAACAGGAAATAAGCGCCAATCCCCACCCACAACGGGGACGTGTTACCCATCAAGGTAGGATTGGTGGCCCCGCTGAGCAAAATGCCCGTGTTCCAAAATGTGAGGTCGCAGGCAAAGAAGAAACCGCTGAGCAGGGCAATCTTCGTCGCCGGCTGCGGCAACTGCCGCCACCAGACGCCCCCCGCCGCAAACCGCTGCCGTACCCGCTGCCAGAAAGGCCAGGCCAGCAGCAAAACCACAATCGCCATGCGGTAGAAGCCCGTCACCGGGCCCGGCGCATTAGCCCACTTGACAAAGATACCCGAAAAACCCAGGCATAAAACGCCTGCGCCCAGGGCCAGATAAGCGAATAGCGTGGAGCGATCGGTC